>NZ_JBVVPX010000002.1:186009-360887 GCF_055811375.1 Mesorhizobium sp. WSM4848 | reverse complement strand
GTCGCGGCGTCCCCCCCCCCGCCTTCTCCCAAACGGGGCGCCCGCCGGGGGCCCCCCTTTTTTTTTTTCCCCCCCCCCCCCCCCCTCCACCCCCCCCCCCCCCCCCCCCCCCCCCCCCCACCTCTCCCCCGATCGACGGGGCAGAGGAAGGGCGTGAGATTATTCCAGCCGGCGCCCTTCTCCGCTTTGTTTTCACGCCCCGCTCACTCGATTCAATCTCTTCAAAAACGGAACTATCTTCATGAAATCTCATGCAAAAGCGGTTGTCATCGGTGGCGGTGTCGTCGGCTGCTCGGTGCTTTACCATCTGGCCAAGGCCGGCTGGACCGACATCATGCTGATCGAGCGTTCGGAACTCACTTCCGGTTCGTCCTGGCATGCGGCGGGCGGCTTCCATACGCTCAATGGCGATCCCAATGTCGCCAAGCTGCAGGCCTATACGGTGCAGCTCTACAGGGAGATCGAAGAGCTTTCCGGCCAGTCCTGCTCGCTGCACCTGACCGGCGGCGTGATGATGGCCGACACGCCCGAGCGCATGGACTTTTTGCGCCTTGCCCACGCCAAGGGCCGCTATCTCGGCATGGACACCGAGCTGATCACGCCGTCAGAGGCCAAGGCGATGTTCCCGCTGATGGACGAGACCAATTTCGTCGGCGCCATGTGGGATCCGGTCGAAGGCCATCTCGACCCTTCCGGCACCACCCACGCCTACGCCAAGGCCGCCAGGAAGCTCGGCGCCGAGATCGTGCTGCGCAACCGCGTCGTCGAGCTGACGCAGGAGGTCGACGGCACCTGGAACGTCGTTACTGAGCAAGGCACGGTCAAGGCCGAGCATGTCGTCAACTGCGGCGGCCTGTGGGCGCGCGAGATCGGCCGCATGGTCGGCGTCGAGCTGCCGCTGCTGGCGATGGAGCATATGTACCTTTTGACCGAGCCGATGCCGGAGGTCGAGGAATTCAACAAGTCGACCGGCCGCGAGATGATCGGCGTCATGGACTTCAAGGGCGAGATCTACACCCGCCAGGAACGCAACGGCATCCTGCTCGGCACCTATGAAAAGGCCTGCAAGCCGTGGTCGCCGGTCAGCACGCCGTGGGATTTCGGCCATGAGCTGCTGCAGCCCGACATCGACCGCATCGCGCCGTCGCTGGAAATCGGCTTCAAGCATTTTCCCGGCATCGAGAAGGCCGGCATCAAGCAGATCATCAACGGTCCGTTCACCTTCGCGCTCGACGGCAATCCGCTGGTCGGCCCGGTGCAGGGCCTGACCAATTTCTGGTGCGCTTGCGCCGTCATGGCCGGTTTCTCGCAGGGCGGCGGCGTCGGGTTGGCGCTGTCGAACTGGATGGTCCATGGCGATCCCGGCTTCGACGTCTGGGGCATGGACGTCGCGCGCTTCGGCGAATGGGCGACGCTGCGCTACACCAATGCCAAGGTGCGCGAAAACTATTCGCGCCGCTTCTCAATCCGTTTCCCCAATGAGGAATTGCCGGCGGCACGCCCGGCCCAGACCACCCCGCTCTACGACACGATGCTGGCCAACAATGCCGTCATGGGCGATAGCTGGGCCCTCGAAACCCCGCTCTGGTTCGCGCCGACAGGCACCGAGCCGAAGGACATCGTTTCTTTCCATCGCTCCAACGATTTCGGGCCGATCGGCGAGGAAGTGCGCGCCACCCGCGAGAAGGTCGGCGTAACCGAGATCGCCAATTTCGCCAAATACGAAGTTTCAGGGCCGGGAGCGGAAGATTTCCTCAACCGGCTGATGACCAACCGCATGCCGAAGACCGGCCGCATCGTGCTGACGCCGATGCTGAACGAGTTCGGCAGGCTGATCGGCGATTTCACCATCGCCAAGGCGGGCGAAGAGCGCTTCATGATCTGGAGCTCGTCGGCGGCGCAGAAGTATCATATGCGGTGGTTCGAGAAGCACCTGCCGAAGGATCGTCCAGGGGCGTCACAGGTCCGCATTCACCGCTTTGACCAGACGCTGGTCGGCTTATCGATCGCTGGGCCGAAATCGCGCGACCTGCTGCAGAAGCTGGTCGATGTCGACATCTCGACCAAGGCCTTCCGCTTCATGGACTTCCGCGAGATGGCGGTCGGTGGCGCGCCCTGCATGGTCAATCGCATTACCTATACCGGTGACCTCGGCTACGAGATCTGGATGGCGCCGGCCTACCAGCGTCTCGTCTACAAGGCGATCAAAGACGCCGGCGAAGAGTTTGGCCTGGTCGATTTCGGCATGCGCGCCCTGCTCTCGATGCGCCTGGAAAAGAATTTTCCGACCTGGTTCCGCGAACTGCGCCCGATCTACGGGCCGTTCGAGGGGGCGATGGACCGCTTCGTCAAGCTGGAAAAGAACGACTTCATCGGACGCGAAGCGGCAGCCAGGGAACAGGCAGAAGGGCCAAAACTGCGCCGAGTCTCCTTCATCGTCGATGCCGCGGACGCCGACGTCATGGGCGACGAACCGATCTGGGCCAAGGTCGGCGGCAAGGACTACGGCACAGTGGAGAAGCCGCATGGCTATGGCGCGCCGCGTTTCGACACGGACGGCAAGCAAGTGCGCGGCTCGGGGGCCGCGGAAGGCGGTTTGGCCGTGCGCGGCATCGTCGACGGCGACTGGCGCGTGGTCGGCTGGGTCACCTCCGGCGGCTATGCCCATTACGTCCAGAAATCGATGGCGCAAGGCTATGTGCCAGCGGCCTTGGCCGCGGACGAGAGCGCCGGACTGTTCGAGATCGAGATCCTCGGAAGCCGACGACCAGCCCGCATCAATGTCGAGCCGCCTTTCGACCCGGGCGGCGAAAAGATGCGAGCCTGAAAGCATTGGACAGGCCCGCCCTTCGGGCCTGGCCCGCGCTGCCGATTGATATCGGGAGGATAGGGAAATGAGCGATCCGAGCGTCGAGCGACGGTTCGGTCGTCATCGCAGGATCGCGCCGTTCGAGCCGGACGCAGCAGGCTCAATCGAAGCGTTGCGCCTGAAGTCGCGGCAGAAGGCCGCTGAACTCAACCAGCATGTGCTTGGCTACGGCGCACTGGCGGAAGCCGAGTGGCACGACGCCGGCATTGCTGCTCCCGACCTGCCCGCCATGCGGCAATACCGGCTCGACCGCATCCGCGCCGAGTTGACGCGCCACGGCTATGCGGGAGCCTTGCTCTACGATCCGATCAACATCCGCTATGCGACCGACTCGACCAATATGCAGCTCTGGGTCGCGCACAATCCGACAAGACATTGTTTCGTTGCCACCGAAGGTCCGGTGGTGCTGTTCGACTATTTTTCCTGCGAGCACCTTTCCGACCACTCCGGCGTCGTCGACGAGGTTCGGCCGGCAGTGTCGTGGATCTATCTCTACAGCGGCGAGCTCACCGAGCAAAAAGTCCGCCGCTGGGCCGCCGGGATTGCCGATCTGGTCAAGGAGCATGGCGGCGGTATCGGCCGCATCGCCGTCGATCACATCAATCCCGAGGGCGTCGAAGAACTCGCCCGCCTCGGCATCTCGATCGGCAATGGCGAAGCGCTGATGGAAAATGCACGCCTGATCAAATCGCCCGACGAAATCCTGGCCATGCGCCGGTCGATCGTCGCCTGCGAGGCGGCGATGGGCGAGATGGAAGCAGCTTTGGGGCCAGGAATTTCCGAAAACGAATTGTGGGCCGAACTGCACCGCGGCAACATCGCGCGTGGCGGCGAATGGGTCGAAACCCGGCTCCTGACGTCAGGCCCGCGCACCAATCCCTGGTTCCAGGAATGCTCGTCGCGAACGATCGCAGCCGGCGATCTCGTCGCTTTCGATACCGATTTGATCGGCCCTTACGGTTTCTGCGCCGACCTGTCGCGCACCTGGCTCTGCGGCGACACCGAGCCGTCCAACGAGCAACGCGAGCTGTTTCGCATCGCCGCCGATCAGATCGCCCACAACATCGGCCTGATGCAGCCGGGCACATCGTTCCGCGATCTTGTCGAACGCTCGGCGGTGCCGCCTGGAGATTGTTTCCCGACGCGTTACGGCGTGCTCTATCACGGCGTCGGCCTGGCCGACGAATACCCGACGCTGCCGCATGCGATCGACTGGACCGAAGACACGCCCGACGGCGTGCTTGTGTCGGGCATGGTGCTTTGCGTCGAGAGCTATATCGGCCGTCTTGGCGGGCACGAGGGCGTCAAGATCGAAGAGCAGGTCCTGATCACCGAAACCGGCAACGAGCAGCTTTCGACCTATCCGCTCGACAAGCGGCTGCTCGGCGGCTGATTGTTTTATGCGATCGCCGCGACCGCGTCGCGCAGCGCCACCACGATCTTTTCCGGTGTCGTTCTGGCGGTGATGAACGGCAGGCCCTTGCGCCGCCTTGTCCAGCCGACGACCGTGACCACTTCCGCTGCCGGCTCGAAGCGCCGCGCCTTGGCCCAACTCCGGCAGTCGATGGCCGCAACATCGGCCTTGCCCTCGGCAATGGCGACGATCGAGGCGCGGTGGCCACCGCTTTCGCTGCGCTCAGAGAAGATGTCCAGGCTTTCGCCCAGCGCCTCCAGGTCACGCGTCAGCGCGATAATGCCCGACATGGAATCGAGGCTGTTGAAGGTAAAACGCTTGCCACGCAGGACATCGAGCGGGATGAGCGGGCTGCCATTGGACGGTGAGCCAACCGTTGGCGCTTCACCTGCGCGCATCACGAGCGCGCTCGAATAGAGTTCACCCTGGCCGCCCTCGAACGCGTCGTAGCGCGGCTGGCCGATCAGTTGAACATGCGTCGCCAGCCCGAGTTCCATCGGACCCCAGCAGGTCTGTGCGAACAGCAGCCCCGGATGCAGCCAGAGGCCGAAAAAATCCAGTTCGTCCGGCGGCAGCGTCGCCGGATCTGGCGCGATGACCTTTCCAGCGGCGTCGCGGATGCCGCCGTCTACAGGCCGCAGATCGGCATTGACGCGAGCGATGGTCTGCGGCGCGTCGATGCCTTTTTGCCGGAAGGCATCACGCAGCCGCGCCCATTGGGCATCGACCTCGCTCTTGTCTTCAGGCCAGTCGTACATGGGCAAACCGGCAACGAAATCGCTCATGCCGGAACTTTGATCGTTACGCTGGAAAATTGACAAGGCCATTGACGCGCACCTTGGGCATCGCTGTCGGCGATGCCCAAAAATTCATTCTTTCGGCGGCTCGGCCGGCACCGGCGCGCTGCCAAGCCCATTGAGGCTGCGCGCCCTGACGCGTGGCTTGAACGCCCGCCCCGATTCCGGCGTGCGCCGCAGTACCGGGTGGACGATCGGCTCCTTGGCCTTGAAGGCATATGCCCTGAGCAGCGCGAAATAGTTCGGATAGGCATAGCCATTGTTCATTCGCAGCCATTCGTCACGACGCTCGGCAAACAGCTTCGGTAGCCGGTACCAGGCCACCGTCGGGCTCTTGTGATGAACGAAATGCAAATTGTTGTTGAGGAACAGGAACGACAGCGGCGAACGCTCGACGATCACCGTACGGCCTTCCGGATGCTCCGACCATTGATGCTCGGCGAAGGTGCGGATCGAGATCAGCGACTGGCCGAGCCACACCGGCACCAGGATGTAGAGCCATAGCGGGATGCCGAAGCCGAACTGCACGACCGGCAGCACCACGGCGAGGCCGATGGCATGCAGCAGCCATGCCTTGCGGATTACCTTGTCGCCGGCAAGCATCTGCCTGGCGTCGTCGATGAAGAAGCCGATGCATGACAGCCACGGGCCGAGAATGAGGCGGCCGATCATGGTGTTGTTGATCTTCAGCAGGAACTTCATCGCCGGCGGCAATTCGTCATGGTGCCACAGCGCCTTGTAGTAGCTTTCAGGATCGTCAAGCGGATCGGTCAGCCGTTCGTCGGCATGATGGCGCAGATGAATGGTCTTGAACCGCCGGAACGGCCAGACGAGACCAATCGGCAGGAAGACGAAAGCTTCGTTGAGCTGCGCATTGCGGGTCGGATGGCCGTGCAGGACTTCGTGCGCCAGCGAGGATTGCAGCGCCGCCATCAAGGCCAGAACGATGAGCGCCAGCAGCGGATAGGACGGCCACAGGAACAGGCCGGCTGCGAGCCAGGTGCCGTAGCAGAAAAACGCGAGGAAGACGGTCGGCCATTCGATGGCCGGTGCGTTGCGTCGTCTGTTGCTTGTCATCGATCGACCACTGCCCTTCCAGTCGCCGGAACCGTTTTGATTCCTGACAGCATTGTGTCAGGAGCATCGTGATGCTGCAACGCGACAAAGCGCACAAAATGTTGCGATTGCGAATTTTAAGCCGCATGTGTTATCTATTGTAAACAAACAGGGGATTCATTTACGCCTTAGGTGCCGTTTTGGCAGGTTCGGCGGAATTTTTTCTTCCCAAAAGGCGGAATGACGATATGGACAAACGCGACCTGTCGACAGTGTTTCGGGAGCGCCTGAAGATGCTCCTGACACGATCCGATCTGAACCAGTCCGCTTTCGCGATTGCGGTGGGCATCGATCGCTCGGCGCTTTCGCAGCTGCTTTCCGGCGCCTCGACACGCCTTCCCCGCGCCGAAACGCTGCTCAACATCGCCGCCGAATTCAAGGTGTCGCTCGACTGGCTGCTTGGCCTCAGCCAGGACGAAGGCGTCACCGGTGAAATCCGCGAAAGCCTGGAGATCGAGGAAGCGGCCGACGGCTTCGACCGCACGCTGCTCGCCAAATGGCACGCCGAGGCCGCCGGCACGAAAATCCGTTATGTGCCGGCCGGTATTCCCGATCTTCTGCGCACCGAAGCGCTTATCGATTACGAGGCTGGTATTGCCAACAAGAGCCGCGAGGCCCAGGCTGGCGAGACGCAGTACCGCATCGACTACAACCGGCGGCCGGAAACCGACATGGAAGCCTGCATGCCGCGCCACACGCTGGAGATCTTTGCGCGCGGACTGGGCGTCTGGGACCGTTTCCCTGAGGCCGACCGCCACCAGCAGCTTCTTCACATGGCGACGCTGCTCGACGACCTTTATCCCACCTTCCGCCTGTTTCTCTATGACGGCCGGATGCGCTATTCGATCCCCTACACTATCTTTGGGCCTTATCGCGCCGCCATCTATGTCGGCGACATGTATCTGGTGCTGAACGCGACCCAGCCGGTCCGCACGCTGACCAGCCATTTCGACAATCTGATCCGCGCCGCCGACATCAACGCACATGAGGCGGCCAGCTTCACGCAAAGACTGGCGGAGATGCGATTTTGACGGCTTGTTTTACCGCGCCGACATTGACGCCATATAAAGATTTCTTTATATCCTTATCTCGACAAAAGAATTCCCGGAAGGCGTATTTCCAATGGCCAATCCAATTGACGCGCTGCTTGCCGAAAAAGGCGTCCTGCTCGCCGATGGCGCCACCGGCACCAATCTGTTCGCCATGGGGCTCGAGGCCGGCGAGGCTCCAGAGTTGCTGAACGAGACGGCGCCGGACACCATCACCAGTCTGCACCAGAACTTCGTCGATGCCGGCGCCGACATCATCCTGACCAATTCCTTCGGCGGCACCCGCCACCGGCTGAAGCTGCACCATGCGCAAGACCGCGTGCATGCGCTGAACAAGCGCGCCGCCGAGATCGCCCGCGCCGTCGCCGATAAAGCCGGCCGCAAGGTCATCGTCGCCGGCTCGGTCGGCCCGACCGGCGAGTTGCTGGTGCCGCTCGGCGCCATGACCTATGACGAGGCGGTCGAGGCCTTTGCCGAGCAGATCGGGGGCCTGAAGGCCGGAGGCGCCGAAGTCGCCTGGATCGAGACCATGTCGGCGCCGGATGAAATCCGCGCCGCAGCCGAAGCCGCGATTCGCGTCGGCCTGCCCTATACCTATACCGGCTCCTTCGACACCGCCGGCCGCACCATGATGGGGCTGTTGCCGAAGGACATCCACGGCGTCGCCGATGGCTTGTCGCAGGCGCCGCTCGGTGTCGGCGCCAATTGCGGCGTCGGTGCCTCCGACATCCTCGCCTCGCTGCTCGACATGACCGAGGCGAAGCCGGAGGCGACGGTAATCGTCAAGGGCAATTGCGGCATTCCGGAATTTCGCGGCGCCGAAATCCACTATTCCGGCACGCCCGAGCTGATGGCCGACTATGTCAGGCTGGCCGTAGATGCCGGCGCAAAGATCGTCGGTGGCTGCTGCGGCACCTCGTTCGCCCACCTCGCCGCCATGCGCAAGGCACTCGATGCGCATACAAGGTCGGATCGCCCGAGCATCGAAAAAATTGTCGAGCGCATCGGCCCGATGCGCAACAAGCAGGCGACAGTCAACACAGTCGAGACCAGCGAAGCCCGCCGCGAGCGCCGGCGCAGCCGCGCCTGAGGTAATTGAAAAGGCCGGCAAGGTTTCCTCGCCGGCCTGTCTCACCCGCCCGTAGGTCGGTTTTCCGTATCAGGACGATCCCATCTGAGGAAAACCGGCCATCATCGCCACTTACCGATTGCCGTCCAGTGCCGAGGCGAGGCGCACCAGCGATAGGAACTCGGACCGGTAGCCGAACGGGTCGGCTCCTCGGGCGGCAGTGGCAATCTCCATGATCTTGTCGTAGCCGAACTTCGCGGTCGCATCCTCGTCGCGCAGCTTCTGGCCAAAAGCTGCTACGGCAACGGAGAAGCGCTGGTCGGTGCTGGCCCGGTCGAAATCAGTAACTTCGTTGGCCGATGTCACCGGCGTGGTGATCAGCTTCGAGGCATCCTCGTTCGGCAGCTTGTAGCGGATCTTGACGAACGCATATTCGTCGGCGTTGGCAACGCCGCCATTGTTCACGGACGCCTGGCCGTAGCGCAGCGGATCGATCTTCTCGCCGCCGTTGCCTCTCGGCGTGATCTCGTAGATCGCGGTGACCGAATGGCCGGAGCCGATCTCGCCGGCATCGACGCGGTCATTGTTGAAATCCTCGCGGTTCAAGGCACGGGTCTCGTAGCCGATCAGCCGGTATTCCGAGACTTTTTGCGGGTTGAACTCCACCTGGATCTTCACGTCCTTGGCGATGGTGAACAGCGTCGAGGACGCATCCTCGACCAGCACCTTCTCCGCCTCGGCCAAAGTGTCGATATAGGCGGCGGTGCCGTTGCCGTTCTGGGCGATGGCCTGCATCATCTGATCGTTCAGATTGCCGCGACCGAAACCGAAGACCGAGAGGAACACCCCGGTTTTGCGTTCCTTTTCGATCAACCGCTTCAGCTCGTCGTCGTCGGTCTGGCCGACATTGAAGTCGCCGTCCGTCGCCAGCATCACGCGATTGATGCCGTCGTTGACAAAGGATTTCTGCGCCAGCCGATAAGCTTGCCTGATACCCGCCTCGCCGGCCGTGCTGCCGCCGGGCGCCAACGTGTCGATGGCATTGAGTATCTTGTCCTTCTCCGAAACCTTCGTCGGCTCCAGGACAGTGCCGGCATCGCCCGCATAGGTGACGATCGAGACGGTGTCGTCGGGCTTCAATTTGTTGACCAGAAGCCGGAAGGCGGACTGCAGGAGCGGCAGCTTGTCCTGCTCGTTCATCGAGCCCGACACGTCGATCAGGAAGACCAGATTGGCCTTGGGCTGCTCGGCCGGCTTCGCGTCGAAACCCTTGATCGCGACATGCATCAGCCTGGTGTGCTCGTTCCACGGCGTCGGCATGACGCTGACGGTCGAGTTGAACGGCGTCGAGGCAACGTCCGGACCTTTCCAGTCATAGGGGAAGTAGTTGATCATCTCCTCGACGCGGACGGTGTCGGCCTGCGGCAAAGCACCTTCCCTAAGCGAGCGCCGCACGAAGGAATAGGAGGCCGTGTCGACATCGATCGAGAAGGTCGAGACAGGATCCTCGAGTGCTGCACGCACCGGATTGGTCTTGAAATCCTCGACGCGGTCGCGGTTTTGCTCCGGCAGAAGCATCTGGTCGGCCGGCATGGCGGCAGGCGGTTGCAGCATCAGCTTGGATTCGGCTGTTGTGCCGGCCATACCCTTGACCGCTGGGGCGCTCGCGCCGCCGTCCTGTGCGAACTCGGCGCTCGCCGCCGGCGAGGGCGGCGTATTGCCGGTCGGCGCACCCTGCCTTGCCAGGGCGCCGGCAGCAGCCGATTCTGGCTTCGGCGGCGATGCCGGCGCGACAAGCGCCTCGGCTGCGACGCGGTTTTCGGCGTCGGCATCGGCTTTCTTCCGCTTGTCGGCCTCGGCTACGGTGAGCGGCCTCACCGCTGCCGGCGCTTTAGCCACTGGTTTGTCGGCCAGCGTTTCGGTGATCTTCTCGTCCCCACCGGAACGGAATGGCTGCTCCTGCAGCATATAGATCGTGGCGTATCCGGCGATCGGCAGGGCGACGAGCCCGGCAATGGCCGGGGTGGCGAAGAGTTTCTTTTGCATGATCTCGCTCCAGAGCTTTTGTGCTCGCTCTGTGAGACGAAGCCCTTTCGCCGTTCCTTGGGCAGCAGGTGAAGTTTTTTCGCTCAGGTCGTAAGCCCGCATGGCGGCCCCTAAGGCACGCGCCTTCGCCTCTGTACCGGGTGCCGGTGCTGCGATGTCGCGCAGCCTGTTGAGTTCGTTGTCATCGACCATGATCACACTTCCCCGGCTGAAAGCATGAGCGCCTTCAACCGTTTCTTCGCTTCATGGATGTGCCAGGAAACCGTCGTCTCCGAGATGCCCATCGCCTCGGAAGCGAGTGCGTGGCTCAGCCCTTCGCCATAGACCAGCAGCACCGCGTCGCGCTGCTTGTCCGGCAGCATCCGCACCGCCGCCCAAAGCGCCTCGGCTGGATCTTCGAGCTCGGCCGGGGTCTCTCCCGAGATCAGCTCGTAAGCCCCGTAGGCTTCGGTCTTGATCGCCTCGCGGACGGTCTTGCGCATCATGTCGCGTGCCGCATTCAGTGTCATGGTGTAGAGCCAGGTGGTGAAGGCGCCGGTGCCATGATAGTCGCGGATCGCCCGGCCGAGCCGGACGCAGACTTCCTGGGCGATATCCTCGGCGTCGGCCTTTTTCCCGCACCAGCGATAGGCGGCGCGATAGACGAAGTCATAGTGCCTTTCGAGCAATTTGCCGAAAGCCCCCCTGTCTCCGCCCTTCGCCCGCCCGATCAGCTCGGCGTCGGAGGCTTCGCTTTCATCCAGCATCATCGCCATCATTTGCCTGTTGGACGAAGGCTAATGGCGATTCCTTGGGATGATGGAAAGATTTTTTTGCAGGCGGTCAGATGACCACCAGCGGGCTATCGGGGTCGCAATGCGGTGTTCAAGTTTCGTGCGGCATTCAGCGATGCTACAGACGGGCGAACGCCGCCATGTGAAAGGCCTGAACCTGTGGCGGATAGCGGTAGTCGGCGCCATAGGGACAGGCGTTGCGGTCGACACAACCGCCGGTTCGGCACGGCGCGCCGTTGTGCCCACGCACATGCGCCAGACAGGTCTTGTGCGCAAACCCATCCGCAGAATACGCGTCGACCGGACAGGATTTCAGGCAAGGTTTGTCGACACATGCATCGCAAAGGTGAACCACTTCGCGAGTTTCCCCAAACGCAATCTCGTCCTCGAACAGCAGCGCGCCGCGATAGGCGTGCCAGAGCCCGTATTGCGGATGCATGAGAATGCCGAGCGGCGACGGTTTCAGACCCTCCGCCTGCATCGCCCATTGCTGGAACGGGAGATGTGGCTTGTCAGACGGCGACACGGCACGCGCGGCGAAGTCGTTCGCCACTGCGCCGATCACTTCGCGCGACCATGTGTCGAGCGGATTTGCAACGGTCGGCAATTGACTCTCCCGCCAGCGCAGAAAATGCGGCCACGGCGCAGCGCCCGCCTGTCCCACCAGCAGCACGGATCTGGCAGCAGCGCCGGAGAGACCGGAGGGTGTTTCCTCACCGCCTGCAAAATTGAAGTCGCCGCGCAGGATGAGGCCGTGGGCGGAAAGCGCCGCCGCTATACCTTCGACCATGCTGCGCTCAACAATCATCCCTTCCTGTCCGGCTCGGAGAAGGCGCTCCGCCAGACTTCCTTGTGGATGATGTTGGCGACTTTAGCCCCGCCTGACTCGGGCTCCTTTCAGGTGAAGGCGTCGGCCATCGACGCCTTCTTGCTGGCGATGAAGTCCTTCAGCCCATCGTCGATGCCCTGATCGAGATGCGGCGCCTCGTAGCTTTCCAGCCAGCGGCGGGCGAGTTCGTTGGCGCGCTGCGGTGCGGACTTTTCGCCTTCGGCCAGCCACTGCTCGTAGGAATTGTTGTCGGCGATGCTGGAACGGTAGAAGGCCGTCTGGAAATTGGCCTGGGTGTGGTCACAGCCGAGATAGTGGCTGCCCGGGCCGACCTGGCGGATGGCATCCATCGCCTGGCCGTTCTCCGACAGGTCGACGCCTTCGGAGAACTTCTGCGTCATGCCGAGCTGGTCAATGTCCATCATGAACTTTTCGTAGCAGGAAGCTAGCCCGCCCTCGAGCCAGCCGGCCGAATGCAGCACGAAATTGGTGCCGGCGAGGATCGTCGAGTTCAGCGTGTTGGCGCTCTCATAGGCGGCCTGCGCGTCCGGGATTTTCGAGGCGCAGAGCGAGCCGCCGGTGCGGAACGGCAGGCCAAGCCGGCGGGCGAGCTGCGCCGCGCCATAGGAAACCAGTGACGGCTCCGGCGTGCCGAAGGTCGGCGCCCCCGACTGCATCGAGATCGACGAGGCGAATGTGCCGAACAGCACCGGCGCACCCGGCCGGATCAGCTGCGTGAACGACGCGCCAGCCAGCACTTCGGCCAGGACCTGGGTCAGCGTGCCGGCGACCGTCACCGGGCTCATCGCGCCGGCGAGGATGAAAGGCGTGACGATACAGGCCTGGTTGTGACGCGAATAGACTTTCAGCGCCCCCAGCATGGTCTCATCGAACACCATCGGCGAATTGGCGTTGATCAGGCTGGTCAGCACCGTGTTGTTCTCGACGAAATCGTCGCCGAACACGATCTTGGCCATCGCCACCGTGTCTTCGGCGCGCTCCGGCGCGGTGACCGAGCCCATGAACGGCTTATCCGAATATTTGATGTGGCTGTAGATCATGTCGAGATGGCGCTTGTTGACCGGCACGTCGACCGGCTCGCACACCGTGCCGCCCGAATGGTGGATCGACGGCGCCATATAGGCGAGCTTCACGAAATTCTGGAAATCCTCGATCGTCGCATAGCGCCTGACGCCGTCGAGGTCGCGCACGAAGGGCGGGCCGTAGACCGGTGCGAAGACCGTGGCGTTGCCGCCGATCTGCACCGAACGTTCGGCATTGCGGGCATGCTGGGTATAGACGGACGGCGCGGTTTTCAAAAGGGAGCGGCAGAGCCCCTTCGGAAAATGCACGCGCTCGCCCTTGACGTCGGCGCCGGCCTCTTTCCACAGCTGCAGCGCCTCGGCGTCGTCGCGAAAGATGATGCCGATCTCCTCGAGCACCGTGTCGGTGTTCTTCTCAATCAGCGCCAGCCCTTCCTCGTCCAGCACCTCATAGACGTTGATCTTGCGCTTGATGTAGGTGAGCTGGGTGCCGGGGCCGCCACCCGAACGCGCCGCCCGTCGGGCAGCGGCACCACCGCTGGCGGCGCGTCCGCGCCGCGCGTTTGACGCTTCCTGGTCGACCGGCGCGTTCTCACTCATGATCGTTCTTCCCTGACTTTTGTTCTGGCGCAATTATCACGGCCGCATATCGCGGCTTCTGGCCGGATCGTAGTCATGCACCCTATTCGAAACGGCCCGCCAGCGCCAACGCCTGTCGCAAAATCGACAAGAATTCCAATAGATCTGCAGTCGCTTTCCTTTTGCGGGAAGTCGCAAATCAGCTATGGACGCAAGCCTGTAGCGGGTTAGGTATTGACGTGATATTTGAGGCCCCGCAATTGCATCTGTGCGGCAAGGAGCTGGATTAAAAATGGCCGACGACGAGATCATCCTTTCCGAGCTTTCCGACGAAGAACTCGTGCAACAGATGCACGACGACCTTTATGACGGGCTGAAGGAAGAGATCGAGGAAGGCACCAACATCCTTCTCGAGCGCGGCTGGGCGCCTTACAAGGTGCTGACCGAGGCACTGGTCGAAGGCATGCGCATCGTCGGCGAGGATTTTCGCGACGGCATTCTGTTCGTGCCGGAAGTGCTGTTGTCGGCCAACGCGATGAAGGCGGGCATGTTCATCCTGCGTCCGTTGCTCGTCGCCACCGGCGCGCCGAAGCAGGGCAAGATGGTGATCGGCACCGTCAAGGGCGACATCCACGACATCGGCAAGAACCTTGTCGGCATGATGATGGAGGGCGCCGGCTTCGACGTCATCGACCTCGGCATCAACAATGCGGTGGAAAAATATCTCGACGCAATCGAACAGCACCAGCCTGACATCATCGGCATGTCGGCGCTGCTGACGACGACGATGCCCTACATGAAGGTCGTCATCGACACGATGAAGGAAAAGGGCATCCGCGACGACTATGTCGTGCTGGTCGGCGGCGCCCCGCTCAACGAGGAGTTCGGCAAGGCCGTCGGCGCCGACGCCTATTGCCGCGACGCGGCCGTGGCAGTCGAGACCGCCAAGGACTTCATGAAGCGCAAGCACAACGTCCGCGCTTCGGCCTGAGCTGACGACGAGGACACAAGAACATAAGTACGGAGCCCGCACTTATGCTCTGGCAGACGAGGCGCCGCGTAACGCAGGCATGTCAAGACTTCAACAAGCAACAGCGATCCGCGTAGCGGCTTGACGCGCCTATTCAGACTCTTTCGCCTCTTCCTTTTTCAGGATCGGCGTGTCGGCAGTTGTCGGCGTATTCGCGACGCTTGCGACTTTGGTTTGCTGATCTACGCTTGCAGCTTTGGTTTGCTGATCTACGGAAGCCGTCGTTTTGTTGTGGCCAACACATTCCGCTGCGGCGCCGGACGCCGAAAGGCCCAGAGCGGCGACAACTAAGAGAGCGGTCTTCATTCTATGCTCCTAGCTTCGTTGTTGAGGTACAGGGCGAGATTACCGGCATGTCCCGCATTCGAAAAGTCAACTTTTTGTGCCTGCCGTGACGATAGGGAATTGCGGATAGATGGTCACCCAAGCCTGCGCTTCGGCCTCATCTCCGCCAACTCGGCATGGACAACAGACCGAACCGCGCCTTGCGGCACGGCTTGGTTGCTCCCATATATTACAAGGACTTAACGCGCATCGCTTGAACTTCCTCGATAGCGATGCGCCTTGTTGATACCCGCGGGATCAGGGATTCTCGACCGTGTCCTCGACCGCGTTTGCTGTCGATTTGACGTCCCTGCCGACGCCGCGGATGGTGTTGGCGCAGGCCGAAAGTGCCAAGGCGCAAGCGAGAATGGCGACAGGTGTCAGGCGCAACAGTTTCATGGACGGTGTCTCCCTCGTTCGATAGATTCGAAACCAATAGCAACGAAACCCGCTTCTATGGGCGCCATGCGAAAACTACAACCCGATCAAGGTGACAGGCTGCTCGTCATCGCCTGCGGGATGATTGCGCGCGAAGTCCTGGTCGTCAAGGAGCAGCTGGGGCTCGACCATCTCGACCTGACCTGCCTGCCGGCGGAGTTCCATTTCTACCCGGACCGCATCGCGCCGGCCATGGACAAGGCAATCGAGAAGGCCAAGGCGGACGGCTACAGTAACATCTTCGTCGGCTACGCCGATTGCGGCACCGGCGGCATGCTCGACCGCGTCTGCGAGAAGCATGGCGTCGAGCGCATGGCCGGGCCGCATTGTTTTGCCTTCTACCAGGGCATGGATGCTTACGCGAAAATCGCCGACGACGACATGATGTCGTTCTACATGACCGACTTCCTGTGCCGGCAGTTCGACGCCTTCTTCATGAAGCCGCTCGGCCTCGACAGGCATCCGGAACTGATCAAGGACTATTTCGGCAATTACGAGAAGCTGGTCTATATCGCCCAGACCGACGATCCGGAACTCGACAAGGTCGCCGAGAAAGCCGCAAAAATGCTGGGTCTCGCCTATGAGCGCCGCTCGACCGGCTACGGCGATCTGACGAAGGAGTTGGCCAGCGCCGCCGGACACGGCTGACCGTTCGATCAGGCCGCCCCTTCTTCCGCTGCAAGCCCGGCGAGCACAGCGGCAAAGCTCGTCTTGCAGACGAAGCCCAGCCTGTCCCGCGCCCGCGAGGCGTCGTAGACACGGTCGATCGAGGGAAACATCGTCCAGCCCTTTCGCGCATAGAGCGCCGGAAACTCCGGAAAATAACGCGCGACGACTGACGGGGCGTCAGCGATCAATGCCACGCAATCATCAGGCCGGAACGGCGTTGGCGCCGAGACTATGAAGGTGTCGAAGCCCAGTTGCGGCGCCTTCTCCAGCGCCGCGACATGGGCCTCGGCGGCATCTTCCACGGTCAGACGGCGGAACAACAGCTCATTGGCCTTGGTGTTGGCGTCCGACTGCTCGATCGCATGCGCCATGTCGTCTGCCTCGGGAAAGAACCGGGCGGTGCGCAGCACGATCACCGGCAGCCCGGACTGGATGTGATAGAGGCGGCAAAGATGTTCGGCCGAAAGCTTGGTTACGCCGTAGATGTTGCGCGGCTCGGGCGACATGTCTTCCGTCAGCCAGGCGGCCTTGCGCGCACCGCCGGTGAGGCCGGCGCGTATCGCTTTCGAGATCATCAGCGAGGTCGTCGACGTGAAGACGAAGCGCTGAACGCCTGATAACACCGCCGCGTCGAGCAGGTTGAGCGTACCGCGCACATTCGTCTCGATGAAATCCTCATTGCGGTGGTGTTCGATATCAGGCTTGTGCAGCGCGCCGCTGTGGACGATCGCCTCGATGCGGTTTTCCCCGACCGTCCGCATCACCAGATCACGGTCGGCGACCGAGCCGATCATCTGCGTTTGCGCCGACGGGACCGGATCCAGCCCGATGACGGCATGGCCAAGCGCCCGCAGGCGCGGCGCGAGCGCACTGCCCAGCCAGCCTGACGACCCCGTAAGCAAGATCCGCATCGGCAAAACCACGAGTTTTAAGCTGACCGCTGTTAAGCACGGATGACAGGCCGCCGCGAACGGGTAAGTTGTATGCCAAACGAGAAAACAGGCTGTTCCAGCCGTCGACCGGGAAACGCACCGATGATCGCTCGCCTCTTGATTGCCGCAGGCGTTTTCTGCTTCGCCCTGCCCGCGCTCGCCGATGGCGAGGTGCAGAAGCTGATCACGCCCGCCGACAAGGTGCGGCTCGACAAATATGACGAGACGCGCAAGGCAGCCCTTGATGAAGCCAGGGCCGGCGAAGCCGCCGAGGTCAAGCAGCTCGACGCCTTGCTGGCAAGGCCGCTGGTCGCGTTTTCAGACAAGGACCTGACCGGCAACTGGCAATGCCGCACCATCAAGGCCGGCGGACTGAGCCCGCTCGTCATCTACGGCTGGTTCAAGTGCGAGGTGAGCGACGATGGTTCGGGCTGGATGCTGGAAAAACGCACCGGTTCGCAGCGCACCAAGGGCCGTTTCTTCGACGACGGCGAAAAGCGCGCGATGTATCTCGCGCTCCTTCTTTGTCAACAACGATCCCGCAAAACCCTATGGCAGCGGCCCGCAAAGCGACCAGGTCGGCTATGCCTTTCGCAACAGCGCCAACGAATGGCGCATCGAGTTCCCGGCTCCCTATCACGAATCGAAGCTCGACATCCTTGAGTTCAGGCGCTGAGCCCGCTGTCCTGAGGCCCAAGCCGATCATCAGGGTTAACCCGGCGGTCTAAAGCGAACCCACGCGCTAGTGGTGAAGACCTGACGCTTGGTACACACGTAGAAGGACGCGAGACGACCCCTTGCGGACCATCCCTGATGAGAGGTCAAGGGAACGTCGTGACCCTTTCGCGACCTTGGCGCGGGCGTGGTTTAAGGACAGCTGTGGGGATCTGCCGTTCGTTCCAGCGATCTGAAATTCGGCAGGGTTCAAAGACCGGACGGTTGATCCGCCTACCTCGCTAACACGCCGGCCGCTAGAAGCCCGTCGGCCACAACTTCCATGACGTTGCATGGGACCCCAGTTGTGTAAGACTGCCGGACTGTTGCCGAAGGAGCCCTCCGGCGTCTCCACCGCGGAAGTGGGACATGGACATTGAGGAGTGGCTGCGCAGCTTAGGGCTGCAGCAATACGGCACGGCCTTTCGTGAGAACAACGTCGAGGCCGAAGTGCTCCTGCGGCTGACGGCCGAGGATCTCAAGGACATCGGCGTCAGTTCGGTAGGGCACCGCCGGAAGCTTCTGGAGGCTATCGCCGAGCTGCGGGAAAGTTCCTCTGCAATCTCAGCTGAAGGTGTCAAAGCCTTGACTCAAGTCGCCGAACTTGCGTCGGCACCGGCATCCCCAACCGGTGCCGAGCGGCGGCAACTGACCGTGATGTTCGCTGATCTGGTCGGCTCCACCGCGATTTCGGCTCGGGTCGATCCCGAGGAGATGAGTGAGATCATCCGAGGCTACCAGAATTGTTGCGCAGGCGAGATTACCCGCTTCGAGGGACACATTGCGAAATTCATGGGCGATGGTGTGCTGGCATATTTCGGCTGGCCACGAGCGCATGAAGATGATGCCGAGCGGGCGGTGCGCGCAGGCTTGGCGGTTGCCAGTTCAGTGGCGCAACTGCGGGCGCCGGATGGCAAGCCGCTTGCTGGCCGGGTGGGGATCGCGACGGGTCTCGTGGTGGTCGGTGAGCTTGTCGGCGACAAGGAAGCGCGCGAGCGGGCGGTGGTCGGCGAGACGCCGACCTTGGCCTCGCGACTGCAGGACCTGGCCCGGCCGGGCAGCGTAATTGTCGCCGAGAGCACAAGACATCTGCTGGGCGATCTGTTCGAGTTGGAGGATCTTGGACCACAGGTTCTGAAGGGCTTCGAGACGGCCTTGAAAGCCTATTCCGTCAGAGGCGAGGGCCGGGCCGAAAGCCGCTTCGAGGCATTCCACACCGGCGCGCTGACGAAGCTCGTTGGCCGCGAGCAGGAGCTGGCTCTGCTTCTGGAACGCTGGTCGCGGGCGGAGGAAGGTGAAGGACAGGTAATCCTCCTCTCCGGGGAGCCGGGGATTGGCAAGTCGCGCGTTGTGCGCGCCCTGCGCGAGCACTTGGCCAACGAATCGTACATCCCGCTCAGCAATTACTGCTCGCCGTACCACACCAACAGTGCGCTTTATCCGGTGGTCGGACTTTTGGAGCGGGCGGCGCATTTCGACCGTGATGACACCGCCGAGATGAAGCTCGATAAACTTGAAACTCTGCTCGCTCGGGGCGGCGAGCAGGACCGGGAGGCGGCGCAAGTACTGGCCGCTCTGCTTGCGATCCCAACTGAAACACGCTACCCGCCAATCGATCTGCCGCCACAGCGCATCAAGCAACGTACGCTGGAAATCTTGGTCGAGCAGCTCGCCGGCCTCGCCAAGCAGAAGCCTGTGTTGGCCGTATACGAGGATGTGCATTGGATCGATCCTTCGACACTAGAGCTGCTGGGCCTGGTAATTGAGCGGGTCCAGCGTCTGCCGGCACTGGTTCTGATCACGTTCCGGCCGGAATTCAGCCCACCCTGGACCAGCCATGCCCATGTGACCCAGCTCTCGCTTTCTCGGCTCACGCGACGGCACGGCGCGGCAGTGGCTCTCCGCGTCACCGGCGGCAAGGCGCTACCGCGCGAGGTTCTAGACCAGATCATGGCGCGAACTGACGGGGTTCCGCTATTCGTTGAGGAACTGACCAAGACAGTCCTGGAGTCAGGCCTTTTGCGGGACGTCGGCAATCATTTCGAGTTGACCGGAACTCTCCCGCCGCTGGCGATCCCGGCTACGCTGCACGACTCGCTAATGGCTCGCCTCGATCACCTGGCGCCGGTCAAGGAGGTGGCGCAGATCGGGGCTGTAATCGGCCGCGAATTCTCGCACGATCTGCTGGCCGCCGTGGCGCCGCACGACGAAGGCAAACTGCAGGACGCTTTGGCCCAGCTCTGCAGGTCTGAGCTGATCTATTGCCGCGGTGCGCCGCCGGAAGCGACCTACAGCTTCAAGCATGCGCTTGTGCAGGATGCGGCGTATTCCAGCCTTCTTAAAACTCGGCGGCAGCAGATGCACGCGCGCATCGCCGCGGCTCTCGAAGAGCGTGTGGCAGCGGGTTCCGAGGCTTTGCCGGAGATCATTGCCCATCACTGCACCGAGGCAGGCCTTATCGAGCGGGCAGTCAGCTACTGGTGGCAAGCCGCGCAATCGGCGATCCAGCGCTCGGCAATTTTGGAGTCGATTGCGCACCTGGAAAATGGGCTAAGACTTGTCCGCACGCTACCTGACACTCAGGAGCGCGTCCGCCTGGAGCTGGATATGCAGGTGGCGTTGGGCACCGCCTTTATGGCGGCCAAAGGTTGGTCGTCGCCGGCCACCGCAGCGGCGTTCGCGCGAGCCGAGGAGTTGTGCGAGCGAGTGGACGACATCACTCTGCGCAGCGTGGCCGATTACGGCCGGTATCTCGTCTACCTCCTGCGTGGTCAACTCGATGCTGCGCTGGCAACGACGACATCGATGCTCCGCAGGGCCGAATGCGACTGCGATCGGGCCACAATCATGATCGCACACCGGTGCGTCGGCATCACGTCGGTGCACCGGGGAGATTTTGATGCGGGACGCAAGCATATGGAGGCGTCGTTGGCGCTGTACGATCCGAACGAGCACGCCGCGCTTGCCTATCGATTCGCCTATGATCCCCGTATCGCAAACCTTTGCTATATCGCCCACGCGCTGCTGCACCTCGGTTATCCCGATCAAGCATTCGAGAAATACACCGAGTTGTTACAGGCTATAAGACACCACCGGCACAGCCCATCCGCGGCGTTCGGCCTGTTCCAATCGGCCCTGTTTTGCACTTATTCGAGAGATCTCGGCGCGTATAAGCGCGACAACAACTTCGGTGCGGATGAGGCCATTGTCGATGAACTGATCTCAATCAGTACGGAGCACGGTTTCTCACTTTGGCGTACAGCAGGGGTCATTCTCAAGGGTTGGGTTCTGATCCAGGCGGGTGAGTCGGATAGCGGTCTTGCTCAAATGCGTGACGGCATAGTCGAATGGCGTGGGCACGACGCTAAGCTTTTTGTGCCACGCTGGCTGCTCATGCTCGCCAGCGCCCTCAGCAGGCTTGGCAACCCACGCGCGGCACTCGACAGGATCGAGGAAGGGCTCGCATTGATCACCGAGACCAATGAGCGGTGGAACGAGACTGAGTTGCACCTCCGCAAGGGCGAACTGCTCCTGGACTTGATGGCCGACGAGAAGGCCGAGGCTTCCTTCCTGCACGCGCTTACCGTGGCCCAACATCAACGCGCCAAGCTTTGGGAGCTGCGAGCCGCCACATCTCTTGCCCGACTCTGGGTCCAGGGAAACAAGCGGCAAAAGGCCCACGACCTTCTCGCACCGGTTTGCGGCTGGTTCACAGAGGGCTTCGCGACGCCGGACATCAAGGAAGCGAGGACGTTCCTCGATCTAGTAAAATCCTGATCTGCCGTTTTGGACAATCTGCTGCAGTTAACAATCTCAGGGAGGAGATGATGACGTTCCATTCACTCAGAACACGGGAAAAATTACACCTAGCTCGGATTTCGGCGGCGGTGCTGATCGCAATCACCTTGTCTGCTTTCGCGGTCGCTGCGGCGGAAGCGGCAAATGCAGCGGAAGCGGCAAAGAAATTCTTCGACGCTTACCGCGATCGTAAGGTAGACGCCATGACCACTCTTTTTACCGAGAATGCCACGTTCGTCTACGTGCCTTTCGGTGACGCTGGTTCCGGCAATGTCCTCAAAGATGGCGTGCCGGTCTGGCGGACGCTGATCGATGCTTTCCCTGACCTGCGCAACGAGGTTAGCACAATCTGGGAGGACAAGAGCGGTGACGTTGCCTTCGTGGATGTTCACATCGGCGGAAAGCAGACTAAGGACGCGTTTGGAATCACGAACAAAGGCAAGGAGTATTGGTTGCGCCATCTGTTCATTCTGGAAACTAACGAGGAAGGCCGGATCATCCAGATCACGAGCTTTTGGGACAACGCTACTTGGTACACTCAGCTCGGCAAGACTAGCCTGGAGTGATCGCGAGTCGCGCTCTATTGCGCTCGAATGAGCCACATAACGAACCCGGCCGAAACGGCGCGATTCATCCAACCCCCAGGAAGCCGCGCCGGGTCGCTCGTCCCGAAGTAGCGCGTCAAGTCCAATCACTAGATGTCTGGATTGAGTGCGGATCACGATTTCGCAAGTGAGAACACGAAGGTCTTGATATGGCGCTGCCTGTGCGTTCCAATCGGCGACACGGAAGGCAGAAAACCGCTCATCGCTGCAATTCGATTTGGGTATCAACCGTCAGATTTTCACCACTAGCACTATGTCTTTACGGGCGCCGCGTCGCGGCCTGCCTGGAAACAATGGTGCCACCGACGATCTGGTTCTATCTCTCGACCGGCGCAAAAACCGGCGTCTGGCAACAAGCGCCGATTTACCGGACAGCGCCCCGGCGATAAGCTTGGCCCTTATGAGCGAAATCGACCACCGCACCATCATCGCCAGCCTTTCGGTCGATGATCGTCGCGACCTCACCACCAAACTGGACAGGCCTGGCATTGTCCGGCTGGCTGTTCACGGCGGGCTGGTTGTCGTGCTGGGTGCGCTGATCGCCGCCCGTATTCCGTTCTGGCCGGTTCTCGTGCTGCCGCAGGGAATCCTGATCGTCTTTTTCTTCACGCTGTTGCACGAGACGATCCACGAAACAGCCTTCAGGACGCCGTGGCTCAATCGCGCCATCGCCACCATGACCGGCTTCCTGATCCTGCTGCCGCCGGCATGGTTCCGTTATTTCCATTTCGCGCACCATCGCCACACGCACGATCCCGACAACGACCCCGAACTGATGGCCCCAAAACCGGAGACCATAGCCCAGTACCTGCGCTATCTCTCCGGCGTCCCTTACTGGAGCGGGATGGCGCGCGTGATCGTCGTCAACGCGGCCGGCCGCAACCGCGACGGCTTCGTGCCGGACAAGGGTCGCGACAAGGTGATTTTGGAAGCACGTTGGTTCCTGATCGCCTATACGATGCTGCTGGCGGCGTCGCTGGCCGCACAGTCGGCGCTGCTGCTGTGGGTCTGGATCGTGCCGGCGCTCATCGGCCAGCCCTTCTTGCGGGCCTATCTGCTGGCCGAGCATGCGCTGTGCCCGCATGTCGCCAACATGCTCGAAAATACCCGCACCACCTTTACCACAAGACTGGTGCGCTTCGTGGCGTGGAACATGCCTTACCACTCCGAGCATCACTCCTATCCGGCCGTTCCCTTTCACCGCCTGCCGCGTTTCCACCAGATTGTCGCCGAACATCTGCGCACGACCGAGCGAGGCTATATCCGCTTCCACAGGAAGCTTGCCGGCAGCTTCGATCGTCGCGCCGGCTGATCGAAACCAGGCTAAGCATCGAAAATTTTCGCGTTTGCTTTTGCGGCCGCCAATTGCGTCGCTTTTGAATGCGCGCGCGTCGTCCCATAACAAGCAGCCCAACAGCGCTTCCGGCAATGCTCCAGGTCACTACAGCGCCGCGTTCCTATTGGACGCGCAAAGGACGCTGTAGCACTTTGAGTTGGCGCATGATCCTTTCCGAAAATCGATTCCGATTTTCGGGGTCATGCGCGAGGAGTAAGAAATTCATGGCCGATCTGATCGTCGTCTACTGGCGCGACATCCCCGCCCAGGTCATCGTCAGGAAGGGCCGGCAGAACGCCAAGCGCGAACTGCCGCTGCGCTTTACCGAGGCGATCGACATGTCCGCGATGCGCACCGGCGCCGGCGGCACCGACGACTATCTGGCCGAATGGCGCAAGGCCGACCCAGTGCCGGTCGGCGACGATCTTGAAGCCGAGGCGGAAAAAGCCCTTCAGGACATCGACGCGAAATACGACCGCGACCGGCTGGTCGCTCTGGTCAAGGCGGGCGGAAAAGAAGATGTCTGAAACCACCCCGGCGATTACCCAGGCCACTCTGGTCAAGAAGGCAGCGCCAAAATCCGACTACAAGCCGGCCGACGTGTCGCCGCAGCGGCGCGTGCAGCGTTCCTTCGCGGTCAGGCTGTGGTCCGTCCGCCACTCGCGACTGCTCGAATGGTTCTACGCCAGGTTCTCCGACATGTTTTTGCTCCTCCATCCGCTTTGGAAGCGCATTGGTTACGGCCGCGTCGAAGGTCCGATCAAATTCGTCGAAAAACGCGTCAAGGGTTTTATGTTCGACTGCCGCATGTGCGGCCAGTGCATCCTTTCTTCTACCGGCATGTCGTGCCCGATGAATTGCCCCAAGCAATTGCGCAATGGCCCTTGTGGCGGTGTGCGCGCCAACGGCAATTGCGAAGTCGAGCCTGATATGCCGTGCGTCTGGGTCAAGGCCTGGGAAGGTTCGCGACACATGGTGCATGGCGACAAGATCCTCGACGTGCAGAAGCCGGTCGACCAGTCGCTGCGCGAAACCTCGGCCTGGCTGCGGGTGACCGCACAGGCCGCCGCCGCCCGCGAAGCCGCGCGCAACGTTCCTAAACCTGGGGCACCGGCATGATCGGCCGCCAGCCCGACGAGAACCCGGCCGGCATCCATCTGCCGCTCGATCCGCTGCCCGGCCACACCTCTCGCGGCCGGCTGGAGCGCGTCCTGCGGCGCGGCGAATTCGCCGTGACCACCGAGCTCAACCCGCCCGACAGCGCCGACCCGGAAGACGTCTACAACCGCGCCAAGATCTTCGACGGCTGGGTCGACGCCATCAACGCGGTCGACGCCTCGGGCGCCAACTGCCACATGTCGTCGGTCGGCATCTGTGCGCTGCTGACCCGCATGGGGTATGCCCCGATCATGCAGATCGCCTGCCGCGACAGGAACCGCATCGCCATCCAGGGCGACGTGCTGGGCGGGGCGGCGATGGGCGTCGCCAACATGCTGTGCCTGACCGGCGACGGCGTGCAGGCTGGCGACCAGCCCGGCGCCAAGCCGGTATTCGATCTCGACTGCATGTCGCTGCTCGAAACCTGCCGCATCATGCGCGACAATGGCAAGTTCCTGTCCGGCCGCAAGCTGACGACGCCGCCGCAGCTTTTCCTCGGTGCGGCGATCAACCCTTTCGCGCCGCCGATCGATTTCCGCCCCTACCGGCTGGGCAAGAAGATCGCCGCCGGCGCTCAGTTCGTGCAGAGCCAGTACTGCTTCGACGTGCCGATGTTCCGCACCTACATGCAGCAGGTCCGCGATCTCGGTTTCACGGAAAAATGCTTCATCCTGTGCGGCGTCGGGCCGCTGGCCTCGGCCAAGACGGCCAAATGGATCCGCTCAAACGTGCCCGGCATTCATATCCCCGATTCGATCGTCAAGCGGCTGGAAGGCGCCCAGGACCAGAAGAAGGAAGGCAAGCGGCTCTGCATCGACATCATCAACGAGGTGAAAGAAATTCCCGGCGTCTCCGGCGTCCATGTTATGGCCTATCGCCAGGAGGAATACGTCGCCGAGATCGTCGATGAATCGGGCGTGCTGAAGGGCCGCCAGCCCTGGAAACGCGAAATCCGCCGCGACGACCAGCTCGTCGCCGACCGGCTCGACCACATATTGCACGACGAGATCACCGAAACGCAGGTCGACATGGTCAAGACCGCGCATTGATGGCGCGGACGGCCACCATTCGCTTGATCGAAAACAGAAACGATATAAAGAAGTCTTTATATCACGAGGGAGAGATTTCATGACCCGGACGATCGTCGCCTCGGCGACACGAGAAATCATCATCGGCTTCGACCAGCCCTTTTGCGTCATCGGTGAGCGCATCAATCCAACCGGGCGCAAGAAGCTCGCCGCCGAGATGATCGCGGGTAATTTCGATACCGTCATAAAAGACGCGCTGGAGCAGGCCGCCTGCGGCGCGACCATGCTCGACGTCAATGCCGGGGTCACCGCCGTCGATCCCAACGCCACCGAACCGGCGTTGCTGGTGCAGACGCTGGAGATCGTGCAGGGTCTGGTCGACCTGCCGCTGTCGATCGACAGTTCGGTGACCGCGGCGATCGAGGCGGCGCTCAAGGTCGCCAAGGGCCGTCCGCTGGTCAACTCCGTCACCGGCGAGGAAGAAAAGCTCGAAGCCATCCTGCCGCTGGTCAAGAAATACAATGTTCCGGTGGTTGCCATCTCCAACGACGAGACAGGCATTTCGATGGATCCGGATGTGCGCTTCGCCGTCGCCAAGAAGATCGTCGAGCGCTGCGCCGATTTCGGCATTCCGGCGCATGACGTGGTCGTCGACCCGCTGGTCATGCCGATCGGCGCGCTCGGCGACGCCGGCCGCCAGGTCTTTGCCCTGCTGCGCCGGCTGCGCGAAGAGCTCAAGGTCAACACCACCTGCGGCCTGTCAAACATCTCATTCGGCCTGCCGCACCGCCACGGCATCAATGCTGCCTTCATCCCGATGGTGATCGGCGCCGGCATGACCTCTGCGATCATGAACCCGGTGCGGCCGCAAGAGATGGAAGCTGTGCGCGGCGCCAATGTGCTGAACGGCACCGACGAGAACTGCACCAACTGGATCAGGACCTACAAGGACTACAAGCCGGCCGAAGGTGGCCAGGCGATCGCGGCGCCCACACAAGTTAACGCGCCGGGCGAAGGCAATGGCAATGGCGGCCGCCGGCGCGGCGGCCGTGAAGCCCGTATGGCCCGAGGATAAGCGCGCGATCGTGAACTCTCCTGCCAACATCACCGATCCGCTCGTGCTGTTCATGCCGTCCGGCAAGCGCGGGCGGTTTCCGGTCGGCACGCCGGTGCTCGATGCCGCACGCCAGCTCGGCGTCTATGTCGAGAGCGTGTGCGGTGGACGCGCCACCTGTGGGCGCTGCCAGGTCGAGGTGCAGGAAGGCAATTTCGCCAAGCACAAGATCGTCTCTTCCAACGACCACATCTCGCCCAAGGGCGCCAAGGAGGAGCGCTATGAACGCGTGCGCGGCCTTCCCGAACGGCGCCGCCTGTCCTGCTCGGCGCAGATCCTCGGCGATCTCGTCGTCGACGTGCCGCAGGATACGGTCATCAACGCACAGACCATTCGCAAGGACGCCGACACCAGGGTCATCGCCCGCGATTCGGCAATCCACATGTGCTATGTCGAGATCGAAGAGCCCGACATGCACAATCCATCAGGCGATCTCGATCGCCTGAAGATCGCGCTGATGAAGGACTGGGGGCTCAAGAGCCTCGATTTCGATTTCCATCTGCTGCCGCAGGTGCAAGGCATCCTGCGCAAAGGCAACTGGACCGCGACCGCCGCCATCCACAAGGATGCCGACAGCGAGACCGCGCGGGTCATCTCTTTGTGGCCCGGCCTCAAGAACGAGGCCTACGGGCTTGCCTGCGATATCGGCTCGACCACCATCGCCATGCATCTGGTGTCGCTGCTGTCGGGCCGCGTCGCCGCCTCGTCAGGCACGTCGAACCCGCAGATCCGCTTCGGTGAGGATCTGATGAGCCGCGTTTCCTATGTGATGATGAACCCGGACGGCCGCGAAGGCATGACGGTCGCGGTGCGCGAGGCGATCTCGGGTCTCGTCGACAAGGTTTGCGCGGAAGGCAACGTCCAGCGCAACGACATCCTGGATTGCGTCTTCGTCGGCAATCCGATCATGCACCATCTGTTCCTCGGTATCGATCCGACCGAACTCGGCGGCGCGCCCTTCGCGCTGGCTGTCTCGGGCGCCGTGCACATCAAGGCGTCGGATATCGGCCTGAAGCTCAACCAGGGTGCCAGACTTTACATGCTGCCGTGCATCGCCGGTCATGTCGGCGCCGACGCGGCTGCGGTGACGCTGTCGGAAGGCCCGCACCGCCAGGACGAGATGATGCTGATCGTCGATGTCGGCACCAATGCCGAGATCGTGCTCGGCAATCGCCAGCGGGTCGTGGCGGCCTCCTCGCCCACTGGCCCGGCCTTTGAGGGCGCGGAAATCTCCGGCGGCCAGCGCGCTGCGCCCGGCGCCATCGAGCGCGTCCGCATCGATCCCGACACGCTGGAGCCGAAATACCGCGTCATCGGCTCGGAACTGTGGTCCGACGAGCCCGGCTTCCTCGACAGCGTGCAGGCAACCGGTGTCACCGGCATCTGCGGCTCCGGCATCATCGAGGTGGTCGCCGAGATGTACCTGGCCGGCATCATCTCCGAGGACGGCGTCGTCGACGGCGGGCTTTCCGCCCGCTCGCCGCGCGTCACCGCCAATGGCCGCACCTTCTCCTACGTGCTGAAGGAAGGCGAGCCGAGGATCACCATCACCCAGACCGACGTGCGCGCTATCCAGCTCGCCAAGGCCGCGCTTTATGCCGGCACCAAGCTGTTGATGGAAAAGCAGCACGCCGATCATGTCGACCGCATCCACTTCGCCGGCGCCTTCGGCTCCTTCATCGATCCGAAATACGCCATGGTGCTGGGATTGATTCCCGACTGCGATCTCGACAAGGTTTCGGCCGTCGGCAATGCAGCCGGCGCCGGTGCGCGCATGGCGCTCTTGAACCGCGGCTATCGCCGCGAGATCGAGGAAACCGTCAGCCGCATCGAGAAGATCGAGACGGCGCTCGAGCCGAAATTCCAGGAGCATTTCGTCTATGCCATGGCGCTGCCGAACAAGGTCGACCCGTTCCCGAAACTATCGGCGGCGGTGAAACTGCCGCCGCGCAAGACCGTCAGCGAGGACGGCATTGCCGGCGATGCCGCCCCACGGCGTCGTTCGCGCGAAGGCCACGCCGCCCGGCGCGGCCGGGGGTAGCCCCACTGCTAAAAAGCTGCACTTCGCCTTCATTCTCGTTTGCATGCACATGTTTCCGGATCAGCCCGAACTGAAACAAGGCGCTGTTTTTCGTGAAATCCACCAGATACACGCGCGGCGCATTTAACCGGCATCGAACGGCGGGCAGGAAATAACTTTCAGCTGCCGCAGCACTCCAAGGGAGATGAAGATGTCGATGTTCGAAAGCCTCGGCCGCTTTGGTACGGCCATCAAGCATGCGCACAGCAGGAACAAATCCGTCCGGGCCCTGAACAGCCTGCCGCCCGAAATTCAGAAGGACATCGGCTGGCCGGTGTCCCCGCGCAACGACCCGCAGGTCAGCTGCTCGGCCCTGCTTCTGGGTTCGGCGCGCTGATGACCTTCGCCGACAAATGCAAGCTGCTGGCCAGGCGCCGGAGCCGTCATCCGGCTCCGGCAGCAAGCGACCGTCGGCTGCGCGCCGTACTGCTGCCCCGGCGCTGAGCGCTGCTGCGAGCGACGCCCACCCAGATGCTGGCCTTGATGATCACACCGCCGTGTTGAGACTGCGCAAATCTTGACATTCTGGGCGAAGGCACGATCTTCGACAGCGAGGGTTCTCTTAGTCGGCTCAGCCGAAGTCCGTGTGTCCGCATGCCCAGTATAAAAAGCCACGTCGTGTCCTTTGTGCTCAGGCACAGCCGCAAGCAGGCTTTTTCCAGCCCGGAAAACCTGCAGCGCTGGATCGCCTATGCCCGCAAGACCGAGGACCCCCGGCCGCCTGCCTCGCTGCATCAGCGCTTCGATATCACGACGCGCAGCGTCGGCGGTTTTCCGGTCTATGACATCGCACCCAAGAGCGGCGAGAAGAAGCGTATCCTTTACCTGCATGGCGGCGCCTATGTCTTTCAAATCACGTCCTATCATTGGGGGCTGATCGCCGAAATAGCCAACCGGCTGGGCTTCGGCATCACAGTGCCGATCTATCCCATCGCCCCCGAACACGATTTCCATGCCATGTTCGGGATGGTCGGCGAGGTCTACCGGCAGATGCTCGACGAGACGGAAGCCGAGGACATCGTCTTCGTGGGCGATTCCGCCGGTGGCAACATGGCTGTGGTGCTGACCATGATGGCCGCGGAAGATGGCCTGCCCCTGCCCTCGCGCCATGTGCTGATTTCGCCCGGCCTCGACATGTCGCTCGCCAACCCCGAAGTATTCGAGGCCGAGCGCAACGATCCTTGGCTGGGCATTTCGGGTGGGCTGGAGGCGGTCCGGCTTTACAGCGCCGGCATCGATCGCAGCGACTGGCGCATCAGCCCGCTTTACGGCGACCTGTCCGTGCTGCCGAAAACGCTGCTCCTGACCGGTTCGCACGATCTGCTCAGCCCCGACAATCTGATCTTCGCACACAAGGCTCGCGTCGCCGGCGTCGACGTGGAGGTCGTCTACGAGGAAGGCATGTTCCACGTCTGGCCGTTGATCGACATGCCAGAGGCGCGGCGCGCGCGGGACAGCATCGTGGCGTTTTTGGGCAGCGAAAAACCCTCCGATCAGGTCGAGAGCAAGACCATCACCTGGTCGGCCAAGGCTTCGTCAAGCGCGCCATTCAAGACCGGATTGGCCAGCACGTAGATCGCCTCCAATATTTCTTCGTCTCGTTCTGGCTGATAGTCGATATCTTCCCTGCATTCGATCAGGTCCGCCCATGCCTCCACATCAGCAGCGGTGAGTTCTCCTGCCTGGAATCGGCGGAGCACGCTCAAGATATGATCAGCAGTCAGGATGACTACTGGCGTCTCGGACCAACCCATGTCGCTCACGATTGCAGCCAGAAGATCAATCGGCTTCCCGAACGCAATAAGATCGCTGAGCACTGAAACGCGGCTCACCGCAAGGCTCATCAGAACTTGCCGGTTTCCCTGAACACTTCGAAGGTCGCACGGATGTGGTCGGCGACCGCCTTCACTGGCGCGCTGGCGTCCGGCGCCACGACCATGGCCAGATTGTAGGTGCCGATGTCGGGCATGCCGTCCTTCGGGCAAAGCTCGACCATGTCGCTGCCGAGGAACGATTTCGGCAGCGGCGCCACCGCGAGGTCGGACATGATTGCGGCGCGCTGGCCAGCCGTGTGCGCACTCATATAGGCGACGCGGTAGTTGCGGCCCTCACGCCCGAGCGCCTCGAGCGCCCCGGCCCGCCAGGCGCAGCCCTCTTCCCACAATGACACCGGCAGCGGTTCGCGCAGATGCGCGCAGCCGCCCTTGGCGCCGGCCCAGACGATCGGTTCGGTGAGCAGCACTTCGGCGCCGAGCGCGCTGGTCTTGTAGGAATTGGTGAGAAGCGTGATGTCGAGCGCCCGGTCGTCCATGCGCCGACGCAGATTGACGCTCTGATCGATGGTCACGTCGACGGCGATCGATGGATGCGACTGGGCAAAACGCTTCAGCACATGCGGCAGCACGCGCTCGCCATAGTCGTCCGGCGAGCCGAGCCGCACCACCCCGACAATGTCGGGGATGATGAACTTCGACACCACCTCACGGTTGATCGACAACAGCCGGCGAGCGTAGCCGAGCAGCATCTCGCCATCCGTGGTCAGCGTCACCGAGCGGGCGTCGCGCGCAAACACGGAGCGGCCTAGAATGTCCTCCAGTTTCTTGATCTGCATGGAAACAGCCGACGGTGTGCGAAAGACGGCATTGGCCGCGGTGGTGAAACTGCCGGTCTCGGCGATCGCCACGAAGGTGCGCAAGACGTCGAGATCGAGCAGCGGCAACGGATGATTGAGTGGGGCGTTCATCGGGATCGGCCTTCAATTTTTCTGATGCAAACTATCATTCCATTTCGTTTGATTGAACATCACTTTGGGAGGATAGTCAACTCCATCGAAGGCAGACGCATCGAAGGGGCGACACTGATCTGCAATCGACACGAAATGAAGCTGAAACAAACCGGATGTAGCGCTTGGTCCGCCGAGCGACCGGCACCCGACCCAACCCTAAGGAGAATGAAAAATGTCTATCCTGTCATCCATCGGCCGCATCGCGACCGAATTCAGCGCGGCCCGCGCCCGCTACCAGACCGAACGCGCCATCCGCTCTCTGCCGATCGAACTGCAGAAGGATATCGGCTGGCCTGAATCCGCCGACACCAAGACCGGCACTCGCCACGGCGTTGGATCCTGGGCTGGCGGAGCAAAATAGATCGTGTGTATTCAAAGCTGAAGGCCTGCCGCGCAGATCATGTCCGGCAGGCCCTTTTTTGTTTGCAGTTTTTGGAGCCATGTCGCCGCTGCATGGCGCATATGAACAGGCTGCATGGCAGTTCAAATTTTGAACTAACGCCTTGTAAGTGATCATAAATATTGGGCGGAATGCCCAAGTTTTTCGCATTTCGTGTCGCTTTTCCTATCAAGTGGTTCGCTTTTGCGATTTAGTTTCCCTTCACGTAAGCCTATATCAGCGCCAGCCAACGAGCTGCCCCACTCCATCACGCGAAGGCGACCCGTCTGAGCAACCGAATGGAGATGATGATGAAGCTTTTTGCCCGCCTTTTTGCTCGCCGTAAAATGAACCTGACGACCGCGCTCGAGCGCCAGCGCCTTGCCAACACCATGCCGGGTCAGACCGGCGCCGTGGCCGCCGCGCGCCTCGGCTTCGTCGCCTGATCTGACAAGCTCGCAGCGGCGCTGCCTGCTTCGAAGTTGATCACAGCGCCGCTTCGGTCTGCCGAGGCGGCGTTTTTTGTCATGTGCCGACTACATGCCGCATACTTGCTCAATCCGGCAGCATGTTGGGACCGTCAACGCAGAGTCATTGCCCATTTGCGACCCATGTCGCAAATAAAGTCTTTCCGTTGCCGCCTAGCCAATTGACAGGTAAGGTGTTTCCTGATGTCGCTATGCTGATCGCGACATCCTGTTCGCGCCATTGCAGCGTGAGGGCTACCCTGTGAACGTCGTAAATCATCCGATCAGGCGATCGTTTGTATTCTTCCTGGTCCCCGATTTCACCATGATCGCCTTTGCAACGGCGCTCGATCCGTTGCGCTCGGCCAACCGGATGCTCGGCTACGAGGCCTACCGCTGGCGGCTCGCCAGCATCGACGGCAAGCCGGTGCGCGCCTCCAACGGCGTCGAATGCGCCGTCGACACCTCGCTGGAGGACGAACGCAAGAAGATGTCCGGCTCCGAACGGCCGAATATGGCGGTCGTTTGCAGCGGCATCAATGTCGAGCGCTACCAGAACAAATCGGCCTTCGCCTGGTTGCGCGAGGAATACAATCGCGGCGTCGCCATCGGCGGCTTGTGCACCGGCGCACATATACTGGCCGCTGCCGGCCTGTTGTCCAACAAGCGCTGCGCCATTCATTGGGAGAACCTGCCGGGCTTTTCCGAAGCATTCCCGAAGGCCAATGTCTTTGCCGACCTCTTCGAGATCGACCAGAACATCTACACCTGCGCCGGCGGCACCGCGGCGCTCGACATGATGCTGAAGCTGATCGGCGACGATTTCGACGACAATCTCGTTAACCGGGTCTGCGAGCAGGTCTTGACTGACCGCGTGCGCAGCCCGACCGATCGCCAGCGCCTGCCGCTGCGCGCACGCCTTGGCGTGCAGAACTCCAAGGTGCTGACCATCATCGAACTGATGGAAGCGAACCTGTCCGAGCCGCTGTCGTTGATCGAGATCGCCGACCATGTCGACCTGTCACGCCGGCAGATCGAGCGCCTGTTCCGCACTGAGATGGGACGATCCCCTGCCCGCTACTATCTGGAGATCCGCCTCGACCGAGCCCGGCACTTGCTGATCCAATCATCGATGCCGGTGGTCGAAGTGGCAGTCGCTTGCGGCTTCGTCTCCGCTTCGCATTTCTCCAAATGCTACCGCGAGCTCTATGCGCGCTCGCCGCAGCAGGAGCGGGTCGATCGCAAGCAGTTGCTGGCCGCGTAACAAGGCAATATCCTGGATGGTGTAGTCGCCACCTCCCCGCGAGGAGTGCTCGCCAAATCTGGAGCGTCCGATGCTCTAGCGGCTGTCGAACATCCAGCTTCGGTCGCGCCACATTTTCTCGCCGACCTGGCAGTCGGTGGCCGGCTTGTCTTGCGCCAGAACCACCGGCGGATGCGCCGCTTCTTCCACCGCCCATTGCGGTGAGGCAGGCCCGGCAAGCTCAAGCACCAGCTTGCGACGGATCGCTTCGGGAAACTGCGTCCACTCATTGACCGGGATCATGAACGCGCCGGGCCCGCCGATGACGCAGTCGGTGTAATAGCGGTCGAGATAATTGACGTCGTAGACGCTGGTGAAGCCGCCCCGGGTCATCAGCGGCAGGCCGTTGATGGTGATGCCTTGCCTGACCAGTTCGTCACGGATGATGTCGACGGGAGCACCTTGATTGTTGGGGCCATCGCCTGAAATGTCGATGACGCGCTTGACGCCTTGAAAGCCGCTTTCGGCGAAGAGATCGCTGCTGAATTGCAAGGCACCGGAAATAGAGGTGCGCCGTGCGCTGTTGGGCGCATGGGCGGAGAGTTGTTCGACCACCCGCTCGGCGTCGGCACGATTGCCAATCACCGTCCACGGCACGATGATGTGCTGCCATGTCGTGCCGGCCCATTCGACATAGGTGACAGCAATCTTGCCGTAGGCGCCGTCGGCGATGGCCTGCAGTACCGTGTCATGCGTCAGTGCCGCGACATAGCCGCGACGCTGGATTTCGAGTTCGGCCGGCGACATCGACAGCGAAACGTCGACCGCCAGCACCAGTTCGACGTCGACGGGATCGGCAGCGCGGGATTCCGGCGCCTGGACGAACGTCAGCGCCAGCGCGGCGGCGCCTGAGAGGAGATGTCCTGCGCGGGGAAAAGCAGACATGCCGCAAGGTAAGCGAAAATCGTCGCGCCACAAAGCGAAAAGCCCGGCGCTGGGCTAATGCATGTCGCCCAAAAGGCGCAGCGGGTTTGGGTAACGACATGCATAAAAACAAGAACTTAAAGCGCGTCGCATGACTTCCCTCAGACGCGACGCGCTTTAGATCCTTGCATTCACGTTTTTGCGAGTCCGCCGCCTCACCCTCTATTGTGGGCGGCTCAGCTGCGTGGATTGAGGTTCTCCGGGTCGTAGAGCGGCCTGTAGCCGACGGCGGCCACTTCGACCGGGTATTTCTCGCCGAAATATTCGACGTCCAGCTTGCGGCCCTCCTGGCAATACGCCCACGGCAGATAGGCAAGCGCAATGTTCTTGCCGATTGTCGGGCCGTAGGCGACCGAGGTCGTGAAGGATCGGCGGCCGAGTTCGTCGACCAGCGTCTCGCCCGTTTGCGGGTCCATCACCGGCATCGTGCCGACAGGATAGCGGGCCACGCCCGTGGAATCGACATTGTCCGTCATGACAAGCGTGCAAAGCATGGCCGGCTGATGCGCGCGGGCGCGATAGTCCAGATGCCTTGCCTTGCCGCTGAAATCAGCCTCCTTGACCTTCGGGCGGGCAAGATCGGCCTCCAGCAGATTGAACTCGGTCAAAAGATCCGCATTCTGCAAGCGCAGGCTCTTCTCCATGCGCCGGCTGTTGGCGTAGGTCTCGACGCCAAAAGCCATCACGCCGGTCGAACGCAATGCGTCCCATACGGCCAGGCCGTCTTCGTATCGCATGTGCAGTTCCCAGCCCTGCTCGCCGACATAGGAGATGCGGAAAGCGGTCACGTCCTTGCCGGCGATCCTGACAGGCTTGATCACCGCAAAGGGGAAATTCTCCGGCGTCAGCCCGTCCGGGTCTTCCACGACCTTGCTCAATGTTGCCCTGGCGTTTGGGCCCCAGATGCCGACGGTCACGTATTTTTCGGTCACGTCGGTGATGGCGACGTCGAACCCTTTGTCTTCTGCCGTCCGCCGCATGTACTGGAAGTCGCGCGGGCCGGCGTCGGCGCCGTCGATGACGCGGCAGCGGTCGGCCATGCGGATGACGGTCAGGTCGGCGCGCACCATGCCCTCATCGTCGAGGAAATGGGTGTAGATGCCTTTGCCGATATTGCCGTCGCCGCCGATCTTGGCCGCGCACAGCCATTCCATCAGCGCGACATGATCCTGGCCTTCCACGTCGTACATCGCGAAATGCGACAGGTTGACGATGCCGCAATCTTCGCTCATGGCGAGATGCTCGGCATTGGAGACGCGCCAAAAATGACGGTTGTCCCACTCGTTTTCGCGCACCGGCACCCGGTTGCCGTATTTCTCGAGCAGGTGCTCGTTGGCGGCATAGCCATGGGCGCGCTCCCAGCCGCCGAGTTCCATGAAATAGCCACCGAGTTCCTTCTCGCGCTCCCAGAAGGGCGAGCGGCGCACGTCGCGAGCCTTGGAGAAGGGCTCGCGCGGATGGACGGCCGGATTGTAGACCTTCATTGCGGTTTCGGTGCAGCGGTCCCAGATGAACTGCTCTTGCGTCTGGTGCGGATAGAAGCGCGAATAGTCGATGGCGTGGTGGTCGATCGACGTCCGGCCGTCCGTTATCCAGTCGGCGATGAGCTTGCCCATGCCGGGGCCGTCCTTGACCCAGATCGCGACGGCATACCAGAGGCCCCGCACCTTTTGGCTCTCGCCCATGGAGGGGCCGCCGTCTGCCGTCACCTGCAGAAGCCCGTTGAAGGAATGGCTCTCATTGTAGCCCAGTTCGCCCAGGATCGGCGTCAACTCCATGGCGCGCTCGAGCGGCGCCAGGATCTGTTCCATGTCGAGGTCGCGCTGCGAGGGCGAAAGACGGGCCTGGTCCTTCTCCAGAAGGTCGCGCGGATGGCAAAGGCGCGGATTGGTCTCTTCGTAGTAGCCCCACTCGATCTGCCCGCCTTCGGCAGTCTTGGGATCGCCGGTGTCGCGCATGTAAGCCGAGTTGCCCTGGTCGCGCAGCAGCGGCCAGCCGATCTCCTTGCCGGTCCCGGCGAACTCGGTATACGGCCCGAAGAAGGTGAGCGGATGGTCGATCGGCATGACCGGCAGGTCCTCGCCCACCATTTCCGCGATCAACCGGCCCCAGATACCCGCGCAAACAATCACATAGTCGGCTTCGATGGTGCCGCGATCGGTCACCACGCCCTTGATGCGACCGTTCTGGACGATAAGCGACTTGGCCGGCGTGTTGGCGAAGGATTTGAGTTTTCCGGAGGCTTCCGCCTGGTCGACCAGCTTGCCGGCGACCGTTTGCGAGCGCGGGATGACAAGACCGGCATCGGGATCCCACAGGCCGCCCTGCACCATCTTTTCTTCGATCAGCGGGAATTTTTGCTTGATCTCGGCCGGTTCGATCAAGTGCGCGCGTGTGCCAAATGCCTTTGCCGAGGCGATCTTGCGCTTGATCTCCGCCATGCGGGCGTCATCGCCGACGCGGGCAACCTCAAGGCCGCCGATACGGGCGTAATGGCCCATCTTTTCGTAAAAATCGATGGAGTAGAGCGTCGTCCAGCAGGACAGGAAATCATGGCTGGTGGTGTAGCAGAAGTCGGAAGCATGCGCTGTCGAGCCGATATCGGTCGGGATCCCTGACTTGTCGATGCCGACGATGTCGTCCCATCCGCGCTCGATCAGGTGATGGGCGACCGATGCGCCGACAATACCGCCCAGCCCGACGATGACGACCTTCGCCTTTTCCGGAAATCCTGCCATTGCCCGCGACTCCAAAGTGGTAAAGTGGGCACCGGCGCCCGTTTAATCGGCGCACAATATGCAGGCGACGGCCATCGTGCTACCGCCTGTTTGCGACACGCTGCAGGTGCGGCGCGACCCCGGCGCATGACCCCGAAAAATCGGAACCGATTTTCGCTGGGATCATGCGCAGAAACTGGTTTGAGATCAGCTGCCTCAAGGGAAAATGATGCGCGCCAGGCTGGAGGCGGAACTCATGATCCATTTTTTTGGAACGACGTGCAACACTGCGGGGCGACACCCTTTGATGCTCGCCCACAGCGCCATGAAGGGGCCGGCGAGCAGCAGGAACGGGGGATCAGATTGGGAAAGTAGATGCGAGTGTCGTGGGCCAGCACCCCGAGCACCAATGCCGTAAACAGGACGCCGGCGGAGCGGGAATCGTTAAGTTTCGATGATCCGAAACCATAAAAGGCCGGGCATTTGCCCGGCCTTCGAAAAACAAGTCGTCAATGTTTTTTTGACGCGGTTACTTGATACGGGCGACGCCGCCTGAGATTTCGATCGTTTCCGAACCGGTCAGCGCCTCGAGGTCGCCATTCGGCATGGTAACGAAACAGCCGGTCGGGCAGAATTCCGCGGTTTCGCCGGCGGCCAGCGCCAGCTCCGTCTTGCCACCGCCTTCGGTCACGACCAGTGTGCGGGTCTCGGCGTCCTTGTTGGTCGCGCTGGCGGCGAAGGCTGAACCGCCCACGGCAAGAAAAGCGATGGCGGCGACGAGAGACTTCCACATTTGCAATATCGGTGTTTCCACCGCCTCTGTTGCATTTCGCAAGGCATTCTCGCCCTTTGCATGTGAGCTTATATGAGATGCAAGCTGAACAGCAACTGAATGCCGCATTCATGCCGCAATTGGTTTTCGGAACGTTCAGCCGAAGCGCCGTGTCGTTCCACAGCGGTGTTGGGAATTGAAATAGATGAATGGCAAAAAGCCTTATCCATACCCGCCGCACACCAACCGTGAAATGGAGATGATGCTTGCTGGGGCCAAGCCCTTTGCGATGTTCGCCCACGAGCGCGTGGACGGCTTTGAAAAATCCGATGCATTGGCTAATCAGGACTTCGCGACCCATGTTGCAAATCGAACGCTGTCCGAGCATCTCCGAACTTTCGAAGCAAAAGGACCGGGAGGAACCCGGCTCAACATCGACTATATTTCTACGCCCGCGAGGGCGAAGCATGGAGAGTGGAAGCCTTTTCGCTGCTTCTCGAGCTTCTACACCGCGGCGCCTGGTGCCCGCAGTTGGAATGGCTATCGGGAAAGCTCCTCGGATACACTGACGAGCAGAACCGGGATCACCTCTCAAGAACCTATCCGTCAGATCAACTCGATCACATAAACTTCTAGGGTGATCCGCCTTCCACGCTTTTGCTTGGATCTCAGCCTTCAATCGGGATCCGGCTTGCGGGTCTTGCGCCCGGATCTGGCCAGGCGTTTCGTCTCGGCCACGGCTTCCGCCTTTGCTTGCTCCTGTTCGGCAAAATCGACTTCGATCTTGTCGTCATCGATTGGCCACGCCTCATGCTTCTTGGTCTCGACGACGGCGCGCGGCGCCGACGGAATTTCGATATGCTGATCGGCGAACACGTCGAGGACGGCAAAACGAATGTCGTTCTGCACGATGTTGCCGTTCATCACGTCGGCCAGGAACACACGGATTTCGAATTCAAGAGCGGCCGCCCCGAAATTGGTGAACAGCACGAAGGGTTCCGGATTTTTCAGCACCAGCGGATGGCCGCGCGCAATCTCCAACAGCACAGCATGGGCCTGCTTGACGTCGCTGCCGTAGGCGACGCCTACCTTGATGTCGATGCGACCGAGCTTGTTGCGGTGCGTCCAGTTGCCGACGGCATTGTTGATCAGGTTTGAATTGGGCAGGATCACCGACTGGCGCTGGAACGTCTCGATCTCGGTAGCGCGCACGCTGATCTTCTTGACCGTGCCGCTGATCTCACCGGCGACGATCCAGTCGCCGACCTTGAACGGCCGCTCGGCCAAAAGGATCAGGCCGGAGACGAAGTTGGAGACGACATTCTGCAGGCCAAAGCCGATACCGAGCGACAGGGCGCCGGCGACAAGCGCCAGGTTGGAGAGATCGATGCCCGCCGCCGAGACGCCGACGAGCGCTGCGAGCGCCACGCCGGCATAGCCGACCGCCAGCCGGATCGAATTGCGCACGCCGGTATCGACCTTTCCGCGCGCCATCACCGAGCCGTCGAGCCAGCCCTGGAACCAGCGCGTCAGGAAATAGCCGATGATGAAGACGATGATGCCGGTCAGGATGCCGGTCACCGAGATCGTCACCGAGCCGATGGTGAGGCCCGTCGCCAGCTTGTAGGCCCAGGCCTCGATGTCGCCGGGCTGGAAGCCCCACATCAACAGGATCAGCGGCAGGAATACCAGCACGATCATCAGGTTGATGGCGACGCTGACGACCAGGCCGAGCTGGTCGAGCGCGGACTCCTCGTAACTGGAATTGGTCGATAGCCAGCGCCCGATCGACGTGTTGGCAAAGCCGCCTTCCTCGCTGATCGCCCGCGCCGACAGGAAGCCGATATAGGCGGTGACCAGAATGGTTCCGGTGACCACGACCTGCAGCGAGACGAAAATGGCAAGGCCGATATAGCCGAGCAGCGCCGTGACAATGGTGAAAAGGCCGAGCGCGACAGCGGTGTAGCGCAGCCACGCCGGCCAGGGACGCCAGCTTCCGTCGGCGGCCTTGAACGGTTTCAGCAGCCCCATCAGGATCAGGATGACGCCGACGATAATGGTGCCGACAAAACTTCTGGCGATGGTCAGCGACAGCGGCGAGCCCATCTTGTCATTGACGACCGACAGGAAATTGTTGACGCCGATCACCACCGCCATGGCGGTCGTCAGCCGCACAAGCCAGCGGGCCGGACCCGATTCAACGGGTATCAGCCGCCAGTTCGGCAGCCGCGGCTCCAGCGCCGCATTGGTCAGCCGGTTGACGCAGAACACCACCGCGATGACCGAAACCAGCGCATTCAGGAAAACGCCAATGTCGCCGCGCAACACGTTGTAGTAGTTGAAAAAGAACACCGTCGAGACCAGGAAGACGCCAACCGCCAGCGTCGGCAGCAATGTCGACCAGAACGCCACCGACAGCCGGCTGAGATAGGAGGGATCTTCGACGGAAGGGTCAGCTTCGAAGACACGCCCGAACAGGCGCCGCCCACCGACAAAAAGTACCGCCGCCAGGGAAAGTGCCGTCAAGGTCGCGGCCAGCACCGCCTGGAACTTGAACTTGAAGGCGAAGGTCAGCCACGATGATACCGCCTTGTAGAAGCCGGCATATTCATCGTTGGCATCGGAAATGACCTTAGGGCTCAACGCGTCGGACAGCACGTAGCGCTTTGTGAGCAGGTTGCGAAACAGCTCGCTGCGCATGTTGGCTATCTTGTCGATGAGGCCGCTGATGCGGATCGACAGGTTTTGCGCCGCGGCGATGACAGCATTGATCTCGGCCTTTTCGGACGCCAGCGCCTGGCGTTCGCTGGTCACGATCTCGGGTTCGGGCGGCTGGCCCGCGGCCGGCGGCGCCCCGAGCTGATCGAGCCTTGCGTTGATCTCCGAAAGGCGCGGGCGGAAGGCAAGCGCGCTGTTCAGCGCACCTCGCGACATTTCCTCGAGCTGCAGGCGGATGTCGACAAGGCTGGCGTCGTCGTCACCGTCCTCCTGGATTTTCTTCTCGAGATTGTCGGTCCTTGTCGTCAGGTCCTGCAGGATTTTCTGCTGGTCGGCGACCACTCCAGAGGCAGCCTGCTCAAGCCCCTGCGCCGCAGCATCAAGCGACAGCGGCGCCGAGGCGACGATCGCCAGGACCAGAACGAAGCGGAGCAGTCGGAAAAGCATGATCGTTTGGCGACTCACGGGCGGTAAGGCGTTCTAAAGCTCGCCCTTGATAAAGACGCTGATACCGGGGAGCAAGCCGTCCCGCCCTGCCAGTCGATTTCGGAGTCGGCCAGTCGAAAAGCGATGGCGCAATATTGGCTTTGCGGCAGCGGCCTGCTCTATAATGTGCCGCATCGCCCAAAACGGCTGACGAAAAGCCAGAACGGACAACAAAAAGAATGGCGGAATATTCGGCCTTCTCACTTCTCAAAAATGCGCTGACCGGCAACAAGGACTGGAAACCGGCCTGGCGCAAGCCGGACCCGAAGGCGTCCTACGACGTGATTGTCATCGGCGGCGGCGGCCATGGCCTGTCGACCGCCTATTATCTCGCCAAGGAGCACGGCATCACCAATGTCGCGGTGCTGGAAAAGGGCTGGCTCGGCTCCGGCAATGTCGGTCGTAACACGACAGCCGTCCGCTCCAACTACCTGCTGCCTGCCAACACGCGCTTCTACGAACATTCGATGAAGTTTTGGGAGAACCTTTCGCACGATCTCAACTACAACGTCATGTTCTCGCAGCGCGGCTGCCTCAACCTCGCGCACACACCCGCTCAGCTCGACGATTTTGCCCGCCGCGGCAACGCCATGCGCCATCTCGGCGTCGACGCCGAACTGATGACCACGGCCGAGATCGCGCGCCTGGTGCCGGCGCTGGACGTCTCCGCCACGGCGCGCTTCCCAATCGTCGGCGGGTTGATGCAGCGGCGCGCCGGCACCGCCCGCCACGATGCCGTCGCCTGGGGCTATGCGCGCGGCGCCGACCGCCGTGGCGTCGACATCATCGAGAATTGCGAGGTCACCGGCTTCCTGCGCGACGGCGACCGCATATCAGGCGTCTCGACGTCGCGCGGAGAGATCCGCGCCAGGAAAGTGGCGGTCGCGGTGGCCGGCAGCACCGGGCAAGTCATGCGGCTCGCCGGCATCGATACGATGCCGATCGAGAGCCATGTGCTGCAGGCCTTCGTGACGGAATCGCTGAAGCCGTTCATCGACACGGTCCTGACTTTCGGCATGGGCCATTTCTACATGTCGCAGTCGGACAAGGGCGGCCTGGTCTATGGCGGCGACCTCGACGGCTACAACAGCTACGCCCAGCGCGGCAGTTTGCCTGTTGTCGACGAGGTGATGAGCGAGATGCTGGCGCTGTTTCCGGGTCTCGCCCGCGTTCGCATGCTGCGCTCCTGGGGCGGCGTCTGCGACATGTCGATGGACGGTTCTCCCATCATCACCACCGGCCCGCTGCCGGGCATGTATCTCAACTGCGGCTGGTGCTACGGCGGCTTCAAGGCGACGCCGGCCTCCGGCTGGTGCTTTGCCTGGACCATCGCCAAGGATGAACCGCACGACATCAATGCGCCCTTCACGCTGGATCGCTTCCATCGCGGCCTGGTGATCGACGACAAGGGCCAGGGCGCGACGCCGCGGCTGCATTAGGAATTTCCATGCTGATCACCTGTCCCTATTGCGGCCCGCGCGACGTCATCGAGTTCACCTATCAGGGCGATGGCAACCGCGAGCGCCCTCAGCCTGCCTCGCAGGACCTCGATGCCTGGAACGCCTATGTCTATGACCGATTGAACCCGGCGGGTGACCACAACGAGATCTGGCAGCATTCCGGCGGCTGCCGCGCCCATCTCAGGGTCGTGCGCAACACGCTGACACACGAGATCTCCAGCGTCGCCTTCACGCGCGGCGACCACAAAGTCGCGGCTCGCCACAAGGCGGAGGGCAAGATATGAGCCCGCGCCGCACCGATGCCGGTGGCCGGATCGACCGGCTGCGAACCATCCGGTTCACCTTCGACGGCGCGCCTTACACCGGCCATGCCGGCGACACGCTTGCCTCAGCGCTGCTGGCCAATGGCGTCACGCTGTTCGGGCGCTCGTTCAAATATCACCGCCCGCGCGGCGTTCTGACATCAGGCGTCGAGGAGCCGAACGCTCTGGTGACGGTGTTGCGGGACGAGGTTCGCGAGCCCAATATCGCCGCGACCATGGTCGAGATTTATGACGGGCTGACCGCTGTCAGCCAGAACCGCTTTCCATCGCTGGCCTGGGATGTCAGCGCCGCCAACCAGCTCGGCGGCAGGCTTCTGTCCGCCGGCTTCTATTACAAGACCTTCATGGGACCCGCGATCGGCCCGCTGAAGAGCACGCGTTTCTGGATGTTCTGCGAGCATTTCATCCGCCGCGCCGCCGGTCTCGGCCGCGCCGGGACCGCTGCCGACACGGCGCGTTACGAGCGGATGAACGCCTTCTGCGATGTGCTGGTGGTCGGTTCCGGTCCGGCCGGACTGATGGCCGCCAGGGCAGCCGCCGATCAGGGCGCGCGTGTCATCCTGAGCGAGCTCGAACCGCGTTTCGGCGGCTCGGCCAACTGGTCGGGCGAGACGATCGACGGCATGCCCGGGGCGGACTGGGCAGCGCGAGCCGCCGGCCAGCTCGAAGGCTATGACAATGTCCGCCTGCTGCCGCGCACAACGGTCTGGGGCTATTACGACGGCAACACGCTCGCCGCGCTCGAACGGGTTACCGACCACAAGGAGAGGCCCGGCAAGGGCGAACCGCGCCATCGCTACTGGATCATCCGCGCCAAATCGGTGGTGCTGGCCACCGGCGCCTTCGAGCGGCCGCTGGTGTTTCCGGGCAACGATCGGCCGGGTGTGATGCTGGCGCATGCAGCCGAGCGCTACGCCAACGAATACGGCGTGCTGCCGGGCAACAGGATCGCGCTGTTCACCAACAATGACAGCGCCTATCGCTCCGCCCTGGCGCTGAAGAAGGCCGGTGCGGCGATTGTCGCCATCGTCGACGTGCGGCCGGAGCTTTCGAGCGAGATGCGCGAGCTCGCCGATGAAGCGGAAGCCAAGATCCTTTTCGGTCACGCCGTGGTCGCCACCGAAGGCGGCAAGGCGCTGTCCGGCGTCAAGGTGCAGCGCTTCGACATGGTCAACGGCGCGCTTGCCGGCGAGGCGCGCAGCATTCAAGCCGACTGCCTGCTGATGTCGGGAGGCTGGTCGCCGACCATCCATCTGGCCAGCCAGGCCGGCGCCAAGGCGGAATGGAATGCCGCCCGACAGGCCTTCTCGCCACCGAAGCCAACACAGCAATGGCCAACCCAGCGATGGATCGGCGCGGGCGCCTTCACCGGCAGCTTTTCCACCGCCGAGGCAATCGCCGAAGGCCGCGCCGCCGGGCTTTCGGCGGCAGGTGGAACAGGCGTGCCAACGGCCCTGCCGGTCGTCGAAGCCGCACCCGGAGATCCCGACCCGGCGCCGGTGTTCGAGATCAGGGCCGATGGAAAAAGCTTCGTCGATTTCCAGCACGACGTGACGGCGGAGGATGTACGGCTTGCGCATCGCGAAGGCTTCGTCTCGGTCGAGCATCTGAAGCGCTACACCACGCTCGGCATGGCGACCGACCAGGGCAAGAGCTCCAACATACCCGGCCTCGCCATCATGGCCGAGGCGCTGGGCAAGCCGATTCCCGAAGTCGGCACGACACGCTTTCGCCCACCTTTTTCGGCCGTGTCGATCGGCTCACTCGCCGCGGAGCGTTTCGGCGACCTGAGGCCTGAACGGCTGACGCCGATGCATGACTGGCATGTCGCCAACGGCGCGACCATGTATTCAGCCGGCCTCTGGTATCGCCCGATGATCTATGGCCATCCCGGCGAGACGATCGAGCAGGCCTATGTGCGCGAAGCCAGGGCGACGCGCGAGAGCGCCGGCATCGTCGATGTCTCGACGCTGGGCAAGATCGCCGTGCAGGGCCCGGACGCGGCGGAATTCCTCGACCGGGTCTACACCAACATGTTCTCGACAATGGCCGTCGGCAAGGCCCGCTACGGGCTGATGCTGCGCGAGGACGGCCTCGCCTTCGACGACGGCACGACGTGGCGGCTCGGCGAACAGGACTTCCTGATGACCACCACCACCGCCAATGCCGGCAAGGTGATGCAGCATCTGGAGTATTTCCTCGACGTCATCTGGCCGGAGCTGAAGGTCCATGTCACCTCGGTGACGGACGAATGGGCGGGTGCGGCGATCGGCGGGCCCAAGGCGCGAGCCATTCTTGCTGCCTGCGTCATCGGCACCGCCGTCGACAACACAACCCTGCCTTTCATGGGCATCGTGCACGGCAAGATATCAGGCGTTCCGGTGATGATCTGCCGGCTATCCTTCTCCGGCGAAATGGCCTTCGAAGTCTACTCCGGCGCCGGCTTCGGCGCCCATGTCTGGGAAGCCTTGATCGAAGCCGGCAAGCCGTTCGGACTGGTGACTTACGGGCTTGAGGCGCTTGGCACGTTGCGCATCGAGAAAGGCCACGTCACCGGCGCCGAGATCGACGGCCGCACCACCGCACGAGACCTGCATCTCGACTGGATGCTGTCCAGGAAGAAGCCCTTCATCGGCTCGGCGATGATGGATCGCGAGGGCCTGATCGCGCCCGGCCGGCTGGAACTCGTCGGCCTGGTTTCGCTGGACAACCAACCGCTCAACGGCGGCGCGCACGTCGTCGAAGCCCTTGACGAAGCCAATCCGCACGATTCCATCGGCCACATCACCGCTTGCTGTTATTCGCCGGCGCTCGGCAAGTACATCGCGCTCGCTTTGGTCAATGACGGTAAGGCACGAAGCGGCACGCGCGCCCATATCTCCGATCCTCTGCGCAACCGGTTCGGCCCGGTCGAGATCGTCTCCAACCATTTCTTTGATCCGGACGGGAGCCGCATGCATGGTTGAGCGCCAATCACCGCTCGAGCTGGAGCTGCGCACCGGCTCGCATGGCGATTTCGAACACGGCGTCGATGTCATCCTCTCCGAAACCAGGCCGGGATCGATCCTGCAGCTCGCTGCCTGGCCGGGCCAGGAGAAGGCGTTGATTGCAGGCATTCGCACCGTTGCCGGCCTTGCGCTGCCCGATGGCGCCGGCGCCGGCAGCACCGACGGCGTGAGGTCGGTGTTCGGATTTGCGCCGGGAAAATTCACCGTGGTCGACGAGGCCGAGGGCCTGGCATCGGCCTTTGCCAATGTCGTCACCCCGGCGATCGGCACGGTGACCGACCTGTCGCATGGCCGCACCGCAATCCGCATCGCCGGACCGAAGGCCGAATGGGTGCTGGCGAAGTTCTTCGCCGTCGACTTCGCGTTGCCGGCCTTCCCGGTCGGTGCCGGCCGCTCGACCATGCATCATGACGTCTTCGCCCAGATCCAGCGCACCGGCGCCGACCAGTTCGACATCTATGTGTTCCGCTCGTTCGCGCGCTCGTTCTGGAAGGCGCTCTGTCACGCCAGCGAGGAAGTCGGCTACGAAGTGGCTTGAAAGTCGTCCTTAGTGATCGGCTCGACATTCACCACAACTTAGAACGCCTTTTTGTGCCGGGTGTTGCCAACATCCCGCCAATTCGGAGATCGGTTAGGCCTTGACCCTCGCCAGCACTCGACATAGTTTCTATATGCAACTTGCGTAGGGATCGCGTGTGCAGCCCCGATGACATCGAACTCATCCTGGACGTCGATATTTCGGAGGACCCATGCCTCCTCTTTGACGTGGTCACGCCGTATGGCGTGCTTCAGCTCTTGGGAGAAGTGGAGATTGCCGGCAACCACCTTGTCGTCCGTAACCTCCATATTGGCGGCGATGCCCAGGTCCGGTGGGGATGGTCCAAGTTGCGCAAGCTCGGTCGGGTGATCGCGGAGAAGTTAGATGTCGACTACATCGAAGTTCGTGGAGCGATTCGGACAACGGGTGCGAACCCGGGACGTTGTCCGGGTGTCGTCAGGCTCTCCCGTCCGGCTGAGCCTTAGCTTTCTTCACGGCGCGAATACTCCTGAGGCTGCTCGGATTCTCGTCAGAAGACAGCTGCCGCTGAGGACGGCACACGCGGTCCTCACCGAGATGGTCGATCACGGCAAGGCATTCGTGACGGTTCCTTGCGTCGACGACCTGCGGGCACTGAAGGATGAACTCTCGTCCGCGGGGGTGATCGCGAAGGTCCATGCGCCCCGGCCGATAAGCGTCCGCGAAGTCCGGGATCGCACGAAGCTCTCTCAGGAGGCGTTCTCCGTGAGGTATGGCCTCGACCTGGCAACACTCCGCAACTGGGAGCAAGGTCGTTCGGAACCGGATGCGGCGGCGAATACGCTCCTCTGGACCATTGCCCGGAATCCGGAAGCAGTTGAAGAATCCCTCGACATGGAGGACGAAGTGGCTGCCCCGTCGCCCTAGCGAGGGCCGTCGAAACGCGGGCGGACTGCGTAGCAAATTGGCTATATGCCCCACATCACGAGTAAGCGCTACTCCGCGAACGTCACCCACTCTTCGAGCGGCGCGCGGTCGGTGCGGAACGCGTTTTCGGGCTTGGATGTGTCCTCACGGCCGAGCGCCATGCCGCAGACGACGATCTCCTCGTCGGGAATGTTGAGCACCGGCCTGATCTGCTTGTGATAGGGTGCAAAGGCCGCCTGCGGGCAGCTGTGCAGGCCCCTGCCCCGCGCCGCCACCATGATGTTCTGCAGGAACATGCCGTAGTCGATCCACGATCCCTTGTTCAGCCGCCGGTCGACGGTGAAGATCATGCCGACCGGCGCGTCGAAGAAGACGAAGTTGCGGTCGTGCTGGGCGCGCATCCTGTCGACCTCACGCCGGCCGATGCCGAGCACGCTGTAGAGGCCGAAGCCGTTGGCCCGCCGCCGGGTCAGATAGGGTTCGAAGAACTGGTCCGGGTAGTAGCGATACTCGTCCCACTCGGCCTTTTCGGCGCGGATGCCGGAGTTGAGGATGGCGTCGCTGATCCGTTGCTTGACCTCGCCCTTGGTGACGTAGACCCGCCAGGGCTGCATGTTGGTGCCCGAAGGCGCCCGAGCGGCAACGGCGAGTATGGCGCGGATCGTCTCGTCGTCGACCATGTCGGGCAGGAACGCCCGCACCGAACGGCGCGACGTGATCGCCTCGTCGACGATCGCCGCGCCATCCGTAATCTTAGTCCTGTTTTCCAGCATGGGCGTCCCTTTGCGCGTGACCCGAAAACCGGAATCGATTCCGGAAAGGATCATGCGCCATCCAAATTGAGAGAGCACCATTGCGGGTCCAATTGGACGCGTGGCGCTCTGTCGCAAGCCTCGATCGGGCGCCCTCACTCGCCGTCGTGGCCGAGCCTTTGCCTGAACCGCCAAAACGGTGCAAGCAAATCTTGCGGCCTCATGAAAATCCTCTTGATTTTTTCATGAACTTGACTTCTCATGAAATTTGTCCCGATTTTTTCATCGCGGGGATCTTTCACCAAGAGAAAAAAGCTTTGACCTCAACCGCCGTCAGATCGGAGCAGGAAAACCGCGAACGGCTGCTGGCCGGCGATATCAGGGCGCTGCGCAGGGCGCGCGGGCTGACGCTTGCTGAGACCGGCCTGAAGCTCGGCCGCTCGGTCGGCTGGGTCAGCCAGGTCGAGCGCGGCCTGTCGATACCATCGCTTAGCGATCTCAGGGCCTTCGCGGAATTGTTCGGCGTGCCGGTCAGCCTGTTCTTCAGCCACGACGTGCCCGTCGAGAACGAGCGCGGCGTGGTCGTGCGCGCCGGCAGCCGCCGCACGCTTGGCACAAGCGATTCCGGCCTGGTGGAGGAGCTTCTGTCGCCCGATCTCGGCGGTAGCTTCGAGATGCTGCGTTCGGTCTTCGCGCCGGGTGCTGAACTGAAGACCGAAGCCCGCCGGCCGACGGAGGAAGCCGGATATGTCGCTTCCGGCAGCTTCGACATCGAGATATCAGGCGTCTGGCACCAGCTTGGCGAAGGCGACTCCTTTCGCTTCGACGGCAAGCCGTTCCGCTGGCGCAATCCCGGTGCGGAGCCGGCGGTGGTCATCTGGGTGGTTTCGCCACCTGTTTATTGAGGTCTGGAGAAGAATATGGCCGGTTTGCCGACCACGGCACGTGTGGTGATCATCGGAGGCGGTGTCGTCGGCGCGTCGGCGCTTTACCATCTCGCCAAGGCGGGCTGGACCGACTGCGTGCTCCTGGAAAAGAACGAGCTCACCTCCGGCTCGACCTGGCATGCGGCCGGCAACGTGCCGACCTTCTCCTCGTCATGGTCGCTGATGAACATGCAGCGCTATTCGACCGAGCTCTATCGCGGGCTGGCCGATGCGGTCGGCTATCCCATGAACTACCACGTCACCGGTTCGCTCAGGCTGGCCCATACGGCAGAGCGCATGCAGGAGTTCCAACGCGCCAAGGGCATGGGCCGCTACCAGGGCATGGACATCGATGTGGTCGGGCTCGACGAGATCAAGCGCCGCTACCCGTTCATCGAAACGCATGAATTGAAGGGCGCGCTCTACGATCCGAGCGACGGCGACATCGACCCGGCGCAGCTGACCCAGGCGCTGGCCAAGGGCGCCCGCGACCTGGGTGCGAAGATCATTCGCTTCTGTCCGGTCACCGGCGTGCGCCGCGACAAGGACGAATGGGTGGTCGAGACCGCGCAGGGCGAGATCCGCTGCGAGATCGTCGTCAACGCCGCTGGTTACCGTGCGGCCGAAGTCGGCAGGATGTTCGGCCGCGACGTGCCGATGATGGTGATGAGCCATCAATATATCCTGTTCGAGGAAATCCCCGAACTGGCCGCGTGGTCGACGGAGCAAGGCAAGAAACTGCCGCTGCTGCGCGACGTCGACACCTCCTATTATCTGCGCCAGGAAAAGAACGGCATGAATCTCGGCCCCTATGAGCGCAATTGCCGTGCGCATTGGGTCGGCCTCAACGATCCGATGCCAGACGATTTTTCGTTCCAGCTGTTCCCCGACGATCTCGACCGGCTCGAGGACTATCTGGCCGATGCCGTCGCCCGCGTGCCGATTCTCGGCACCGCCGGCCTGTCCAAGGTCATCAACGGCCCGATCCCGTACGCGCCGGACGGCAACCCGCTGATCGGCCCGATGCCCGGCGTGCCGAACGCCTTCGAGGCCTGCGTCTTCACCTTCGGCATCGCCCAGGGCGGCGGCGCCGGCAAGGTGCTGGCCGAATGGGTGACTGAAGCCCAGACCGAATGGGACATGTGGTCCTGCGATCCGCGCCGCTTCACCAGCTTTGCCGCGGCCCCGGATTACTGCGTCGCCAAGGGCGTGGAAATCTACGGCAACGAATATGCCATCCAGTTTCCGCGTCATGCCTGGCCGGCTGGGCGCGACCGCAAACTATCGCCGATCCACGATCGCATCAAGGCTCTCGGCGCCTGCTTCGACGCCTATAATGGCTGGGAGCGCGCCACCTGGTACGCACGAGCCGGCGACGACGTCTCGGAAGCCGCGACCTTGACTTTCCGCCGCGACGGGCCGTGGCAGCATCGCGTGCGCGAAGAATGCCTCGCCGTGCGCGACGCAGCCGGCATTTTGGACCTGCCCGGTTTTTCCCGCTTCAATCTCGATGGTCCGGGCGCGGCCGACTGGTTGAGCCGGCAGATCACCGGGCTGGTGCCGAAACACGGCCGCATCGGCCTCGTCTATTTTGCCGACGACAAGGGCCGCATCGTCACCGAAATGTCTGTCGTTCGCCACGACGAGAATTTGATGACGCTGATCACCGCCGCGGTGGCGCAATGGCACGATTTCGAATGGCTGAAATGGCGCATGCCGAAGGACGCCTCATTCAGGCTGGTCGACCGGACCGAGGAATTCTCAACGCAGATCCTCGCCGGGCCCAATTCGCGAAAGATCCTCGCCGATGTCTGCGCCGCCGACCTTGCTCTGCCTTGGCTGACGCACCAGGAGACGACAATTGCCGGCCGATGGGCAAGGCTGGTGCGTGTGTCCTTCGCCGGCGAACTTGGATGGGAAATCCACACCAGGATCGATGACACCGCCACCATCTTCGACGCGGTCTGGGCGGCTGGGCAGAAGCATGGGCTGAAGCCGTTCGGCATGTACGCGCTGGATTCATTGCGGCTTGAAAAATCCTATCGCGCCTGGAAAGGCGACCTGTCGACCGACTATTCGATCCTGCAGGGTGGGCTGGAGCGTTTCGTGAAATGGGACAAGCCGAATTTCCGTGGCAAGGCGGCGCTGCAAAACGAGAAGCAGCAGGGCGTCAAGAAGCGCTTTGTCACGCTGGTTGTCGAAAACCCCGGCGACTGCGACGCCCCAACCATGTCGACGCTGTGGCATGACGGCCGGATCGTCGGCGAGACGACGTCCGGCGGCTGGGGTCATCGCGTCGACAAGTCGATCGCGCTCGGCATGCTGCGCGCCGACCTGACTGAGCCGGGAACTGCGGTCGAGGTCGAGATCTTCGGCGAGCGCTTCAAGGCGGTCGTGCAGAAGGACGAACCGCTGTGGGATCCAAAGAACGAGAGGTTGCGCGCATGAATTCAGTCATTCTCACCGACGGCGGCATGGGCCAGGAACTGGTCCGCCGCAGCAAGTCCGAGCCGACGCCGCTATGGTCGGCCAGGGTGCTGATCGACGAACCGGACCTGGTACGCGACCTGCATGCGGAATTCATCCGGGCCGGCGCCCGTGTCATCACCATCAACACCTATTCCGCTACCCCCGAGCGGCTGGCGCGCGAGGGCGCGGAGGAGCTGTTCAAGCCGCTGCAGAAGCGCGGCATAGAACTGGCAAGGCAAGCTCGCGACCAGGCCGGCGACGCGGCAATCGCCGGCTGCCTGTCGCCCCTGTTCGGCAGCTACGCGCCGGCACTGACGATATCCTTCGAAGATACGCTCGACATCTACCGCCGCATCGTTGCCGAGCAGGCTGACGGCGTCGATCTGTTCCTGTGCGAGACCATGGCGTCGGCCGAGGAGGCGCGCGCGGCTGTCACCGCGGCGTCGGAAAGCGGTAAGCCGGTGTGGGTGTCGTGGACGCTCGCCGATCACGGCGCGCCGCGGCTGCGCAGCGGCGAAGCCATTGCGGCTGCGTCGAGCGCTCTCGATGGCCTGCCGGTCGCAGCTAGACTGATCAATTGCTGCCGGCCCGAAGCGATCGCTGCAGCGCTGCCCGAAATGATCGGCCTCGGCGGGCCGGTTGGCGCCTATGCCAACGGCTTCACCTCGGTCGAAGCGCTCAAGCATGGCGGCACGGTGGAAGTGCTGCACGCCCGCCACGACCTCGATCCGGATGCCTATGCCGGCCAGGCGCTCGGCTGGGTCGAGGCCGGCGCTGACATCGTCGGCGGCTGCTGCGAAGTCGGGCCGCCCCATATCGCCGCCCTGCGCGACCGGCTCGAACAGGCCGGCTACGCGATTTCGGGAGCAGCATAATGCCCAGACCGTCATCGCGCATTTCCGGCATCGTGCCTTCCGGCAAGGACGGCTGGGAGGTCCATTTCGCTGCCTGGACGCGCAAGCAGGCCGGCGAGGACATCATCATGCTGTCGGTCGGCGACCATGATTTCGATACGCCAACGGAAACGATCGAAGCCTGCGTGACCGCGGTTCGCGCCAGCAATCACCACTACACCCCGCTTGCCGGTATTCCGCGCCTGCGCAAGGCCATGGCGGCGGCCTCGACCGCCTGCACCGACGTTAGGACCAACCCCGACCAGGTCATCGCCACGCCAGGCGGGCAGGCAGCGCTGTATGCGGCGGTGCAGGCCGTTCTCGACCAGGGCGACCATGCCATCGTGGTGGCGCCCTATTACGCGACCTACCCCAACACCTTCAGTGCAGCGGGCGCCGATTTCACCGTGGTCGAGACACCCGCCGAGGATGGTTTCCAGCCGCGTGCCGCCGACATTCGCGCAGCACTTCGGCCGAACACCCGCGCCATCCTCATCAACACGCCGAACAACCCGACGGGTGCCGTCTATTCGCGCCAGCGGTTGGAAGAGCTGGCGCAGATCTGCCGGGAGCATGACCTCTGGCTGCTGTCGGACGAGGTCTATTGGACGCTGGGCGGCGGCGAGCACGTCTCGCCGCGTTCGCTGCCCGGCATGGCGGAACGCACGCTGGTCATCAATTCCATGTCGAAGAGCCACGGCATGACCGGCTGGCGCATGGGCTGGCTGAGCGGGCCCGAACAGATGATCTCGCTGCTGACCAACCTCAATCTGGTGACCACCTACGGCCTGCCTGCGTTCATCAGCCTCGCTTGCGCCGAGGCGCTGGAAAACGGCTACGGCGTCAAGGAGATCGCCGAACGCTATGCCGCACGGCGCAGCGTCGTCCTTGAGGCCATGCGCGGCATGAACAACGTCACCGTGCGCGGCTCCGAAGGCGGCATGTATGTCATGCTCGACATATCGGCTCTCGAGCCCGACGACGAGAAATTCGCCTGGGCTCTCCTCGACAAGGAAAAGGTCGGCGTCATGCCCGGCTCGAGCTTCGGCGAGGCCGCCGCCGGCCATATTCGCGTCAGCCTCTGCCAGCCCGAGGCAGTGCTTCTGGAAGCAACCCTTCGCCTGCGCCGCTTCGCGTCCAGCTACCGCCGCGAGGCCGCATGACCTCCCCGTCTCCCAAAACCATTCTGGCCAAAACCATTCCTCCCAAAGCAAGGGCCGTCATCATCGGCGGCGGTGTTTCAGGCTGCTCGGTCGCCTATCATCTGGCCAAGCTCGGCTGGACCGACATCGTGCTGCTCGAGCGCAAGCAGCTGACATCGGGCACGACATGGCACGCCGCCGGCCTGATCGGCCAGTTGCGCGGCTCGCAGAACATGACACGGCTGGCGAAATATTCGGCCGACCTCTACGTCAGGCTGGAGGCCGAGACCGATGTCGGGACCGGCATGCGCCAGGTCGGTTCGATCACCGTGGCGCTGACCGAGGAACGCAACCACGAGATTTATAGGCAGGCGTCGCTCGCCCGCGCGTTCGATATCGACGTGCGCGAGATTTCGCCAAACGAAGTCAAGCAGATGTACCCGCATCTTAATGTTTCCGATGTGGTCGGCGCCGTGCATCTTCCGCTCGACGGCCAGTGCGACCCGGCCAATATCGCCATGGCGCTGGCCAAGGGCGCGCGCCAGCGCGGTGCAACGATCGTCGAGAATGCGAAGGTCACCAAGGTTCACACCAGGAATGGCCGCGTCACCGGCGTTTCCTGGATGCAGGGCGACGAGCAAGGCATGATCGAGACCGACATCGTCGTCAACTGCGCCGGCATGTGGGCACGCGAGCTTGGCGCCCAGAACGGCGTCAGCATCCCGCTGCATGCCTGCGAGCATTTTTATCTCGTCACCGAACCGATCCCTGGCCTGACCCGGCTGCCGGTGTTGCGCGTGCCGGACGAATGCGCCTACTACAAGGAAGATGCCGGCAAGATGATGCTCGGCGCCTTCGAGCCGGTAGCCAAGCCGTGGGGCATGGATGGCATAAGCGAAGATTTCTGCTTCGACCAATTGCCCGAGGATTTCGAACATTTCGAGCCGATCCTCGAAATGAGCGTCAACCGCATGCCAATGCTGGCCAGCGCCGGCATCCACACTTTCTTCAACGGGCCCGAGAGTTTTACGCCTGACGATCGCTATTATCTCGGCGAGGCGCCGGAGCTGTCCGGCTACTGGATGGCGACCGGCTACAACTCCATCGGCATCGTCTCCTCAGGCGGTGCCGGCATGGCGCTTGCGCAATGGATCAATGATGGCGAAGCACCCTTCGATCTCTGGGAGGTCGATATCCGCCGCGCCCAGCCGTTCCAGAAGAACCGCCGCTACCTCAGAGAGCGCGTCTCCGAGACGCTCGGCCTGCTCTATGCCGACCATTTTCCCTACCGGCAGATGGCGACCTCTCGGAACGTCAGGCGCTCCCCGCTCCATGAACATCTGAAGGCACGCGGCGCGGTATTCGGCGAGGTTGCCGGCTGGGAGCGGGCCAACTGGTTCGCTCGTGAGGACCAGGAGCGCGAGTACCGCTATTCCTGGAAACGGCAGAACTGGTTCGACAACCAGCGCGATGAACATCTGGCGGTCCGCAACGGCGTCGGCCTGTTCGACATGACCTCGTTCGGCAAGATCCGTGTCGAGGGCCGCGATGCCTGCGCCTTCCTGCAGAAACTCTGCGCCAACGACATGGACGTGGCGCCGGGCAAGATTGTCTACACCCAGATGCTCAACCAGCGCGGCGGCATCGAGAGCGACCTCACCGTCTCACGGCTATCTGAAACCGCGTTCTTTCTCGTCGTACCGGGCGCCACGCTGCAGCGCGATCTCGCCTGGTTAAAAAAACATCTCGCCGATGAATTCGTCGTCATCACCGATGTGACCGCCACTGAGGCCGTGCTCTGCCTGATGGGCCCGGATTCGAGGAAGCTCATTCAAAAGCTGAGCCCGAACGATTTCTCCAACGAAACCAATCCGTTCGGAACGTTTCAGGAGATAGAAATCGGCATGGGGCTGGCCCGCGCCCATCGCGTCACCTATGTCGGCGAACTGGGCTGGGAGCTTTATGTCTCGACCGACCAGGCCGCACACGTGTTCGAGGCGGTCGAGGCGGCTGGCGTCGATGTCGGCCTGAAGCTTTGCGGCCTGCACACGCTGGATTCCTGCCGCATCGAAAAGGCCTTCCGGCATTTCGGCCACGACATCACCGACGAGGACAATGTGCTGGAGGCAGGCCTTGGCTTCGCAGTGAAGACTGCCAAAGGCGATTTTCTTGGCCGCGATGCCGTGCTGAGGAAGAAGGAAACCGGATTGAACCGGCGGCTGGTGCAATTCCGCCTGAAAGACGCGCAACCTCTGCTCTTCCACAATGAGGCGGTCCTGCGCGACGGCAAGATTGTCGGCCCGATCACCTCGGGCAATTACGGCCATCATCTCGGCGGCGCCGTCGGCCTCGGCTATGTGCCTTGCCAGAGCGAGAGCGAGGCGGATGTGCTGTCGTCTTCCTACGAGATCGAGATCGCCGGCGAGCGCTTCGCCGCGGAAGTGTCGCTGAAGCCGATGTATGATCCGAAGGCGGAACGGGTGCGGATGTAGCTCAAAACCGCTCCAGCTTCGTTCGCACTTTCTCCAGAAACGCCGCCCTCGTCTTCGCTGTCGACGCATCCATCAGGTAGTGCGCCAGAAAGAACGTCCTGCAGCGGGTGGCGCAGAGCGCCCGCATGCCGCGCAGGATCGTCTTGCGTCCCGGCTGGCCGACGACGACGCTCCACCAGGTCGGTGCGCCGCACGTCGTGATCACCCCGATCTTCGTCACATGCCTCACCAGCGACTGGATCCGTCCGTTGCCCACCGGTAGCCGGAAGGCGACATCGGTTGCCCAGACCCGGTCGAGCCAGCCCTTCAGCATCGCCGGCAGCCCATACCACCATGTCGGATAGATGAAGAGGATTGCCTGGGCCCAGTTGAGATTTTCGATATGCGACTTGAGCGCCGGATCCTGCGGGGCGTGCTCATTGTAGGAGCGTCGCTCGTCGCAGCCCATGACCGGATCGAAATTTTCCGCATAGAGGTCGAGCAGCCGCACCTCCCAGCCTCTCGCCTTCAGCACCTCGATGGCACTATCGCGGATCGCGGCGCAAAAGCTTTCCGGGACCGGATGGCAATAAACCACCAGGACCCGCATCAGAAGGCATCCATGCTGGCTGCGACTTTCGCCGTGAATCTCTTCCGCGTTTCATCGGTCGACAGGTTCATAGAATAATGCGCGAGATAGGACACGGAGGCACCTGGCTTGACCGTAGCGCGCAACACACGCTTGACCAGCTTGCGCGGCGGGTCGCCCATCAGCATGGCGTGGAGCCGGCTGCCGCCATAGGTGGTGACCGCCGCCAGCTTGCGGATGTTGTGCAGCGAAGGCTGCACCTTGCCATCGACCAGCTTGAACGAGACGCCGGGCAGGAAGACGCGGTCGAAAAAGCCTTTCAGGATCGCCGGATAGCCGTAGTTCCACACCGGAAATGACAGCACCAGCGCTTCGGCCTTCTGCAACCTCGCGACATAAGGTGCTGCCGGATCACCGGCGCCGCGCTCGTCGTGATAACCGAGCCGCTCGGCCCGTGTCAGCCGTGGATCGAAATCCTCGGCATAAAGATCGCAGTCGTCGACGGCGTGGCCGGCGCCCGTCAGCCGCTCGACGATCGTCCGGTGCAGACCGGCGTTGAAGCTGGTTTCGACCGGGTGAGCGTAGAGCACGAGGATGTTCACCGAAGTCCTCGCAGGTCAGCGCGACAGCACCGTACGCTCGTCATCGTTCACCCCGCCTTCTGCAACCCCTTGAACAGGAACGACTTGCCCGAGCGATAGTCGTACGCAGGGTTTTCCCAGGCGATCATCTTGCCGGGATTGAGCAGCCCTTGCGGATCGGTCTCGCGCTTGAAGGCGAGTTGCACCTCGTCCGTCTGCTTCATGCCGCCCTCTTCCAGCGTGTAGCGGTGCGGATTGAAGACCCAGCAGCCATTGTCCTCATGGATGCGGATGATCTCGTCGAGCCTCTCGGCTGTGGTGAAGCGGACCAACGGCAGTCCGGCGACGCCGATCGCGCCGTCGAAGCGAATGAATTCGAGATGAACCGGCACCTCGTCGCCGAAGCGGTCGATCATCGCCTTGACGTAAGCGAGGTGATCCGGCGAGGGATAGCGGGTCTGCAGATAGGTAATCGTCGGGTCGACCCTGATGGCGCGCAGCGTCGTGTGGTTCCAGGTCAGCTCATAGGCCGGCGGCAAACCCCTAAGATCGGCCTCCTTGTCGGCGCGAAAGACGATCTCGCCCTTGCTGCGCGCCGTGAGGGCGACAAAAGCGTCGATCGCATGCGGCGCGATCATGCAGACGACGATGCTTTGCTCGCGCCGGAAGAATTTCTGGTGCCGCTTGAAATAGTCGTAAGGGATCGGCGCGGCGATCGGCGTGATCAGCTTCGCCAGGATGCCGTCCTGAATGGCGAGATCGTTGCCGAAGCCGGCCGCATCCATGAAATCGTCGAAGCCGACGATGACGTCGATCCAGTCGTAGGATGCGGTCAACGGCATCTCGACCTCGGTAATGATGCCGTTGGTGCCGTAGGCATGCATCACCTTCAGCACCTCCTCGCCGCTAAGATCCATGATGCGAGGCTCCGCCTCCATGGTCACGGTCTTGAGCCGGATGACATTGCCGAGGTCGCGCAGCCCGCCCCAGCGAATCGAGCCGATGCCGCCCGAGCCGCCGGCAACGAATCCGCCGATCGAAGCGGTGTTATAGGTCGATGGCGACATCCGAAGCTCCTGGCCGGAATGGGCGCGCGTCGCCCTGTCGATGTCGGCGAGGACGGCACCGGGACCGGTCACGACGCGGCCGGGCGCGATCGTCTTGACTGCGTTCATCTCGGCGAGATTGAGCACGACGCCGCCGGACAAGGGCATCGCCTGACCGTAGTTGCCGGTGCCGCTGCCGCGTGGCGTCACCGGAATGCCATGCCGGTGGCAAGCGGCAAGCACGCGGATCACCTCTTCTTCGGTCTTTGGCGTCACGATCAGGTCGCCGGTGACATGGTCGAGCTGTTGCTTCAGCACCGGGCTGTACCAGTAGAAATCGCGGCTCTTCTGCTGAATGATCGCCGGATGGTCATCGATCTTCAGACCGTCGAGGTCGCGCTTCAGTGCCGAAATGTCCATCATCGCACCATCAGATCGTCGAGTTCGGCATAGTCGGGCAATTGGCGTTCGATGGCGCGACCATCACGCACCACGATGCGATCCGATTCGGGCCGCGACAGCAATTCCGTCCAGCTCCGTCCCCTAAAGACGACGAAATCGGCAGCGCCGCCGGCGGCAAGCGTGCCAAAACCGTCGAGCCGCATCATCTTGGCCGGCGTCGAAGTCACCGCTTGCGGCCAGTCGCCGACCGGGTGATCGAAATGCAGGATGCGCGTCGCCATGCGATAGACCTCCAGCATGTCGAGATCGCCATAGGCGTAGAACGGATCGCGGGTGTTGTCGGAGGCGACGGCGACGGGAATACCGCGCGCTTTCATCTCGTGCAGCAGCGTCACGCCGCGCCAGCGCGGCGTGGTGTTGTCGCCGCGCCGGTCCTGCAGATAGAGATTGCACATCGGCAGCGACACCACGGCAAGCCCCGCCTTCGCCATCTTGTCCAGCGTGTCAAGCACGTCGAGATCGGGCTGGCGTGCCAGCGAGCAGCAATGGCCGACGAGGATGTTTCCCTCAAACCCGTTCCACAGCGCCGCCTCGGCGATCTTCTTCAGCGAGATCGCCGAGCTATCGTCGGTCTCGTCGGCATGGAAATCGAGGTCGAGGCCATGCTTGATCGCCTGCGCGAAAACCCGATCGAGAAGCTCTTCCAGGTCTGGCAGCATATAGGTGACGACGCCGAGCACACCGTTGGCCGCGGCGACGCGTTTGGCCAGTCCCTCGAACCATTTCTTGTCGCGCACGCCTTCGATGCCGAGCAGGCAAGCGGCCTGCAGCTCGATGCGGCCACGCCATTTTTCCCGTACCGTCTCGAACACCGGCCAGGAGATCTCCTCCTGCGGCGCGACGCTGTCGAGGTGGGTGCGCAAAGCCCTTGTGCCGTGCGCGTAGGCGCAACGCAGCGAAAAATCCATGCGGCAAGCGACGTCCTCGGCGCTCCAGCGGGCAACGCGGTCGGCGCCGGTGGCGTTCAGCGCGCCCATGAAGGTGCCGTCCGGATTGGGTTTTCGAGGCCAGATATGGCCTTTGTCGATATGGGTGTGGCAGTCGACGAAGCACGGCATGACGATACGGCCGCCGAGGTCGAGGGCGCCGGCGGGCGAATTGGAACGGCCGCGCGCGGTAATGCTGGAGATTTTGCCGTCGACGACGGCAATGTCGGCGAGCGCGAAGCCGTCTGCATCGAAGGCTACGGCGAGTCCCGGCGTAAGTGATGCGTGAAGCCGGGCGTTGGAAAGTACGAATTGGCCGGTTTCGGGGATAATTTCTGAGGTCATCGCTGCCCCTCATCTGCCTGCCGGCATCTTCTCCCCGTGAACGGGGAGAAGGGGGCTGACGGCAGCCTTGGCGCTCGTTCTGCGACGCTGGTGGTTGGCGAAACCGTCGATGAAAGCGCCCTTCTCCCCGTCTCTATACGGGGAGAAGTGCCCGGCAGGGCGATGAGGGGCAGCGCCAACGCCTGAAAGGATAATAGGCAGTTTTTGCCTTGAACACGACCCACCATCATCGCTCCTGCTTCAGCGCACTCTCGTGCCAGCGTCGCAGGATCAGATGCGAGATCAGCGACAGCACCAGGAAGATCAGAATGCCGGTGAACGAGATCAGGATCAGCGCCGCGAACAGCCGCGGTGCGTTGAGCCGGTAACCGGCCTCGATGATGCGCGAGGCCAGCCCCGACGACTGTCCCTGGGCCCCGGCGACGAACTCAGCCACCACCGCGCCGATCAGCGACAGGCCGCCGGCGATCTTCAGCCCGCCGAGGAAATAGGGCATCGCCGCCGGCAGGCGCAGATAGCGCAATTGCTGCCAGCGGGTCGCGCCGTTAAGTCTGAACATGTCGCGCAGATTGCGGTCGACCGAGTTGAGGCCGAGCGTCGTGTTGGACAGGATCGGGAAGAAGGCGACGATCCAGGCACACAGCAGAAGCTTGGTCGTCTGGTTGTCGACATAGATGTTGATTAGCGGGAAGATCGCGACGATCGGCGTCACCTGCAGGACGATGGCAAACGGGAAGAACGACATCTCCACCCATTTCGATTGCGCAAACAGCACCGCCAGCCCGACACCGCCGATGACGGCCAGAAGCAGGCTGAAAAAGGTGATCCTGAGCGTCACCAGCAGCGAGGAGAACAGCAGCCCGGCATCGTCGAACAGCGTTTGCAGCACCACGCCGGGGCGCGGCAGGATATATTTCGGGATGTCGTTCCAGATGCAGATGCGATCCCACAGCCAGATCGCCAGGATCATGATCGCCAGCGGCAGCACCCATCGGCCAATCCGCTCAAGCCGCTCCTGGCGCACGCGACGCGCCTCCTCGGGATCCAGGGTTACGGCAGGATGATCAATGGCCGTCATGATGCGGTCCGGCGGTTGAGTTGATGGCGCCGATCAGCACATCGGACGCCTGGCGGCAGAGCGCGGCATAGGCGGGCGAGGTACGGAAGGCTTCGTTGCGCGGATAGGACGCATCGATGGCGAGCTCTTTGAAGACCCGGCCCGGTCGCGCCGCCATGACGACGACGCGGTTGGAGAGGAAAACGCTTTCGAAGACGCTGTGGGTCACGAAGACGACGGTAAAGCGCTCGTCCTGCCACAGTTCCAGAAGATCGTTGTTGAGCTTGAAGCGGGTGATCTCGTCCAATGCCGCAAATGGCTCGTCCATCAAAAGCACGCGCGGCTTGGTCACCATGGCGCGGGCGATCGAGACGCGCATCTTCATGCCGCCGGACAACTCGCGCGGCACGGCTTTCTCGAAGCCGGTCAGATGAACCCGCGCCAGCATCTCCATCACGACGGGCGCAGCCTTGGCCCGCGACACGCCCTTCAGCCTGAGCGGCAGCCAGACATTGTCGAAGACGTCGGCCCACGGCAGCAACGTCGGCTCCTGGAAGACGAAGCCGATGTCAGAGCGGTCGGCAGCGCTGCTGCCGCGCCAGTCGAGCAGGCCGGAGGTCGGCGTCGCAAGACCGGCGATGAGGCGCAGCGCCGTCGACTTGCCGCAGCCGGACGGGCCGAGAAGGCTGAGGAAGTCGCCTTCCCGGATCATCAGGTCGACGTCGCTGAGCGCTGTCACGCCGTTGGAAAAGACTTTGCCGACGCCGCGCAGCGCCAGCAGCATCGGACCTTTGCCCGATGCGTTTGCCGGCGCTTGCGCCACTTTCTCCTGCATCATGCCCGGGTGCTATTTCTTCAGGTCGATCCCGACGCCCTTGTTGACGAAGGCCAGCGTGTAGGACTTCTTGATATCGACGTCGGCCGGCACGACCTTGGCCTTGACCATCTTGTCGTAGAAGCTCTGGATGCGCGCGTCGGTCATCGCGCCGATGCCGAGTTTTTCCGTGTCGCCGGAATCGACGATGCCGAATTTCTTCATCTGCTCGATCGAAAACGCGATCTGCTCGTCGCTGATGTCGGGGTTATCCTTCTTGATCGCCGCGTTGGCGGCAGCGTTGTCGCCGTAGAGATAGTTGTACCAACCCTTGGCCGAGCCATCGACGAAGCACTGAACCACCTCCGGCCGCTTGTCGATCGTCGCCTGCATGGTCTCGATCGTCGTCGCATAGGTGTCGAAGCCGTAGTCGGCGAGCAGGAACAGATTGGGCTGGAAGCCGCCTTCCTTGGCGACGGCGAAGGGCTCCGAGGTCACGTAACCCTGCTGGATCGACTTCGGATTGGCGATGAAAGGTGCGGGGTTGAACGTATAGGGCACGCGCTTGGCCGGATCGAAGCCGAACTCCGTGATCATCCACTGGAAGTAGCTCTGTGCACCTTCGTCGCCGATAATGTACTGGTCCGCGTTCTTCAGATCCTCCCATCTGTCGAGCCCCTGACCCGGATGGCTCATGATCACCTGCGGCTCTTTCTGGAACGAGGCGGCGACCACGCGCAGCGGAATCTCCTGCTGAACGGCGTCGAAGGCCTGCAGCATGTTGCCGCCCATGTAGAAGTCGATCTTGCCGGCGAGCAGCAGCGGCCGGCCGCTGACCTGCGGGCCACCTTGCATGATCGTCACGTCGAGCCCGCAAGCGGCATAAGTGCCATCAGCGACCGCCTGATAATAGCCACCGTGCTCGGCCTGGGCGAGCCAGTTGGTGCCGAAGGTGATCTTCTCGTTTGCTGCCGCGTGCAGCGTGCTTGCGGCAAGCAGCACGATCGCGCAAGCCGAAATCTTGAGTTTTCCGTCCATCCACACCACCCTCAGTTGACTCCGGCGCGCCGCGCGCCGGGCTCGACACCATCGATTCAAGAAGCAAGACACATGCCATCACCCGGACCGACCGCCTTGCGCAACAGTGGCGCGCGAAGGCCGGACGGGTCATGCCGTACCGGGGCATCGTGCCTATTTTTTGAACGCCTGTCCATAATCGCCCTGATAGTATGCACTGCATCTTGAAGGCTCGCCTGATCCGGCTTTACGCTGGCAGTTGACTGGAGATTTTCATGTTCAAATTCCTGACGCCGAAGTCGATCAAGCCGCCCTTTGCCCGCTACAGCCATGGCGTCGAGGTGCCGCCCGGCAAGCGGCTGGTGCTGTGTTCTGGCCAGGTCGCCATCACGCCGGACGATCAGATCCCGGAGGATGCCGGCGCGCAGGCCGAGCTCTGTTTTCAAAACATCGCGGCGATTCTCGGCGACGCCGGGCTTGGACTTTCCGACATCGTCCGCATCAACGCCTATGTCACCGACCGCGCCTTCCTGAAGCCCTATATGGACGTTCGCGACCGCCTGTTCACCAGCCCGGCGCCGGCTTCGACGCTGATGATCGTATCCGGTTTCGCACGGCCGGAATTCAAGGTCGAGATCGAGGTCATTGCGGCAGGGTGAGGAGCCGGCTGGAATCGACAGGCCGTTGATCTCCAGTTACACGACAAAGGCTGGTGCTGCCCCTCATCCGCCTGCCGGCACCTTCTCCCCGTATAGTGACGGGGAGAAGGGAAGCGCTCCAACGCTGGCGACCCCCTCTCCCCGTCTCTATACGGGGAGAGGGTACGGGTGAGGGGCAGCGCCGACGCCGCCAGTCTCTCTTCGAGGTTCAAAATGGCCGGAACAAAAAGACGCGTGTGGTGGGGCGATTACCGGACCACAGAATACGCCACCATCGACCCGGAGGCGACGATCGCCGTCCTGCCGGTGGCGGCGATCGAACAGCACGGGCCGCATCTGCCGGTCTCGACTGACAGCTCGATCATGAACGGCATGCTCGAAACGGTGATCGAGCGCCTGCCCGGCGATCTCGACATCCGCATCCTGCCGGTCCAGGCGGTGGGCAAGTCGAACGAGCACCTGCATGCGCCGGGAACCCTCACGCTGCCGGCGGCGACCTTGATCGAGGCCTGGACCGAGCTCGGCCTGTCGATCGCCCGGGCCGGGTTAAGGAAGCTGATCGTCGTCAACTCGCATGGCGGCAACGAGGAGATCATGGGCATCATCACCCGCGAATTGCGCGTGCGAGCAAAGATGCTGGCGGTGAAGACGAGCTGGCAGCGCTTTGGCCGGCCGGCCGGCATGTATACCGAGCTTGAGGATCGCCACGGCATCCATGGCGGCGATGTCGAGACCTCGCTGATGCTGCATTTCCGGCCGGACCTCGTCGACATGGCAAAGGCCGGCAATTTCGTGTCCAACGTCGCCGGCGCCGAAAAGGAGTTTTCGCTGCTGCGCCACACCGGAACGCACGCCTTCGCCTGGATCGCCACCGACCTCAACCCGAACGGCGTGGTCGGCGACGCCAGTACTGCAACGGCCGAAAAGGGCCGGCTGACCGCCAGCCATCAAGCCGACGGTTTCATCAGCCTGTTGAAGGACGTGCGCAAGGCCAAGCTGGCCGACTGGTTGGCATAGGAGGTTTTTCGCCAGCGCCGCGCCGCCCCTCGCCTGCCTGCCGGCGAGGGGCGCCCTCACCAATGATTTCGCCAATCGCCGGCGTTGCAAAAAGGGCACCAGCGCTGCGGCCAGCCCCTTCTCCCCGTCACCTATACGGGGAGAAGTGCCCGGCAGGGCGATGAGGGCAGCGCCGACGTCAACCGATCTTCAACTCGAAAGGCGTGCCTTCGAAGGCCTCGGCGCCGCGCCCGATCGCCTGGATCGCACGGGTCATGCGGCCGTTGCGATCGAGCAACGCATCGGCGACCGAGATCAGCCGCGGGTTGGGTGTCGCCGTCGGCGACAGCGCACGCAGCGTCTCGGCCAACTCGACCTCGCAGCGCTGCGGCGCCAATGCCGCCGCGATGATGTAGGCCGAGGCCGTCGACCGGCTGATACCGGCATAGCAATGCACGACCAGCGGCCTTGCACGATCCCATCGGCGCGCGAAATCGAGCAGGTTGCGGACATGCTCCTCACCCGGCATGGTCATGCCCTCCTGCGCCACCGCGATATCGTGCATGACCAGGTGCAGATGGTTCTCCCGGGCGATCGAAGCCGGCCGCGTCACCTCGGTGCCGGCGGCCAGCAGCGAAAGCAACCGCTCGGCCCCGGTCTTCGCGACGGTTTCCTCGACTTTTGAAAGCGAACAGACATGGATCATTGCTTGATCTCCCAATGCATGTCGCGCAAAAGTGCGCAGCGGTTTTGCGATAACGACATGCATAAAAACAAGTGCTTAAAGCGCGTCGCATGAATCCGTTCAATTGCGACGCGCTTTAGGCGTCATCGTCGCGTTGTTGCGACCAGTCGGCAAGAGCCGATTCGAGCCGCTGCCATTCCTCGCCCTCGCCCGGCAGCCCGGCGCGCAGCACCTCCGGCCGGCCGGAAAAATGCCGAAGCAGGATGCCGCGCTCGCCAAGCGCCAAAAACAGACCGGCGGCGTCCCTCAGCCTGATATAGCGAAACAGCGTGGTGCCGCCGGCGACCGGGGCGCCGAAGCGGCCAAACAGCGTATCGAGCCGGGCTGCATCCCTGGCCAGACGGCGCCGCATCTCGGCCTGCCAGCCGCTGTCGGCAAGCGCACGGATGCCATATTCGAGCGCCGGACCGGCAACCGCCCACGGCCCGAACTGCGCCTCCAGCCGTTCGACCGTCAGCACATCGGCCAATGCAAAGCCGAGCCGCAGGCCGGCAAGGCCAAAAAACTTGCCGAAGGAGCGCAGCACGACGAAGCCGCCATGCTCGACATCGCCGGCCAGGCTTTCGCCAGGCGGGCCGACATCCATGAACGCCTCGTCGACGACCAGCAACCCGCCTCTGGCGCGCAGTTTTTCGGCAAGCTCAAGCAGCTTCTTGCGTTCGACGATGCGCCCGTCCGGATTGTTGGGGTTGACGACGATGGCAAGATCGGCTCCTGCCAGGGCCTCGAAATCATCGACCTCCATCACCGCATGGCCGGCGATTGCCGCTGCCCGCTGATGCTCGGCATAGGTCGGCCCGAGCACCAGCGCCTTGCCGGGGCTCGCCAGCGAAGCGACACGCGGCAACAGGATCTGCGTGCCCGGCGCTGCCACCACATTGGCTGCCGACGGCGCGCCATAGGCGCTTGCCGCGGCGTCGGCCAGTTCACGGACGCGCGCGGCTTCCGGCAATCTCGATAGAGCGGTAGCGGGCAGCTCGAAAAACGGATAGGAGTGCGGATTGATACCGGTCGAGAGGTCGACGAAGGGCTGCGGCGCATGCGGAAAAAGCGCCCTCGCCCGGCCAAGGCTTCCGCCGTGATCCACCACTGCCGCCGCTCCATCAAGAGACTTCATGTCGATCCTGATCGCTTTCCTGTCACTGCTTGTTGAATTCGCTGTCGGCTATCCCAGCTGGCTGCTCGGCGCCATCGGCCATCCCGCCACCTGGTTCGGCAGGCTGATATCCTTTCTCGACCGCAGGCTCAACCGCGATGCTGATTCCGACGCCCTGCGTCGCCGGCGCGGTGTTCATGCGCTGCTGATCATCGTGCTGGTGCCGGCCACCATCGCTTTCGCGGTGGAAAGCATGCTTGCGGGCATTCCAGCCGGATTGATCCTCACCGCGCTCCTGGCGACATCGCTGCTGTCGCAGAAGAGCCTGGCCGAGCATGTCGAGGCGGTGGCCGACGGACTCGACAATGGCGGACTCGACATCGGCCGTGTTGCCGTCTCGCAGATCGTCGGCCGCGATCCGGAAAAGCTCGACAGAGCCGGCGTCTGCCGCGCGGCGATCGAAAGCCTTGCCGAGAATTTTTCCGACGGCGTCGTCGCGCCGGTCTTCTGGATCGGCGTCGGCGGGCTGGCCGGCGGCGTCGCCTACAAGGCCGCCAACACCGCCGATTCGATGATCGGCCACCGCACGCCGCGCCACGAGGCTTTTGGCCGGGCGGCGGCGCGCTTCGACGATCTGATCAACCTGCCGGCGTCGCGGCTGACCGCACTGCTTATCGTGCTGGCCGCCTTCTTCGTCAAAGACGCCGATGCCGGCAACGCCTGGCGCACCGTGCAGCGCGACGCAAAAAAGCACCGCTCGCCGAATGCCGGCTGGCCGGAGGCAGCGATGGCCGGCGCGCTCGGCCTGGCGCTGGCCGGGCCACGATCCTACGACGGCGTCATGGTCGACGACGCGTTCATGGGCGAAGGCGGCCGCCGCGATGTCGAGAGCATGGACATCAGGCGAGCGCTAAGACTCTATCGGGTTGCCGACTTTCTGCTGATGGCACTGTTCGGCTTGCTGTCGGTGATCGTCATCGCTGCGTGACTTCCCCTTCTCCCCTTGTGGGAGAAGGTGGCCGCGAAGCGGCCGGATGAGGGGTGTTCCAGCTTGGCACCAACCGCGCTTCGGCCAACACCCCTCTTCCGTCTTGGCGCTGCGCGCCAATCCACCTTCTCCCACAAGGGGAGAAGGAAGAAGAGGCGGGCAAAACCTCAGAACTCTATGCCTTGCTGCGCCTTCACGCCGGCGGAAAAGTGATGCTTGGTCACGCCCATCTCGGTGACCAGATCGGCGGCATCGACCAGCGCCGGCTTGGCGTTGCGACCGGTAACGACGATATGCAGGTTTTCGCGCCGGCCTTTCAGCGCCGCCACCACCTTGTCGAGATCGAGATAGTCGTAGCGCAGCGCGATGTTCAATTCGTCGAGCACCAGAAGGCTGATCGATGGATCGGCCATCAGCTCGAGCACCTTGGCCCAGGCAGCCTCGGCGGCGGCGATGTCGCGCTTGAGATCCTGCGTCTCCCAGGTGAAGCCCTCGCCCATCGTGTGCCAGACGACCCGGTCGCCGAAAGCGGCAAAGGCGTCCTTCTCGCCAGTATGCCATTTGCCCTTGATGAACTGGACGACGCCGACACGCCTGCCGTAGCCGAGCATCCTCAGCGCCAGCCCGAAGGCGGCAGTGGTCTTGCCCTTGCCAGGGCCGGTGTTGACGATCAGCAGTCCCTTCTCGACCGTCTTTGCCGCGACCTCGGCGTCCTGCACCGCCTTGCGCTTGGCCATCTTGGCGCGGTGGCGTTCCTCGTCCCTGTCGTCGATATCGGTCATATCACTTCACCTTGAGCGGCAGTCCCGCCACCATCAGCAGCACCGTGCCGGCGACGGCAGCGACCTGTTGGTTGAGCCGGCCGGCGGCATCGCGAAACCGGCGGGCAAGCGCATTGTCGGGCACGATGCCCTGGCCGACCTCGTTGGAAACCACGAACCACGGCCCGCGCGGCCGCGACAGCACATCCGCCAGCCCTCGGCATTCGGCCTCAATGTCGCGTTCGGCCAGCATATGGTTGGACAGCCACAGCGTCAGGCAGTCGATCAGGACGGGTCGGCCGTCAGGCAGCGCCCCGATCGCGCCGACGAGATCGAGCGGCGCGTCGACGGTCGTCCAGCCGTCGCCGCGCCGCGACCGATGCAGCGCGATGCGTTCGCGCATCTCGTCGTCATAGGCTTGCGCCGTGGCGATATAGGCCCACGGCGCCGGGCAGGCCGTCACCAGGCTTTCGGCATGCGCGCTCTTGCCCGAGCGTGCACCGCCGATGACCAGGGTCAGCTTGCTGCCTGGAGCAGCGCGATCAGGCAAGGTTTTCGCGCAGGCCGGTTGCGGCGCCGGTCAAGCGGCCGCGCACCAAGCCGACGAGAGCGCCGAGCACCAGCCAGAACACTAGATTGGTCAGCGTCACCGCCACCACGAACTGGTGGTGCAGGCCTTCCGGGATCGGCGATTCGAAACTGTCGGGCGGCGGCGCGCCGACAATATGCGGCGCCACGATCAACACCACGGCAAGAAGTGCCAGTGGCAGCGATTTGCGAAAGGCGAGCAGCCCGAGACCGGTCGCGGTCGCCACCACCGTCGCCGTCCACCAGATCTGGCGCTGGGCGAGATCGGCCGTCGGCATCGCCGGCAGTTCGGGCGGCAGGCCAAGGTTCGGAGCCAGCGTGAACACGGCGAAGCCGGCAAAGCCCCAGAACACGCCCTGTCGCCAATTGCCGATGCCGCCGGCGAACTCCGAAACGGCGACCAGGATCAGCGCAAAGCCAATGCCGGTGACGACGTTGGCAACGACGTTGAAGGCGAAGCGCTCGAAACCGTCGGCCGGCGTCCAGCCTTCCTCTTCGGCGGTGGCTGCTTCAGCCGGCACGGCGCTGCTCATGGCATTGCTGCCTGGCGCGGCCGGGGCCAAACCATGGTCATGCGTGTGGCCACCGCCGGCCTGTTCGTAGACTTCCGCCTTGAGGATGAGCGGCACCGTGGCGTAGGCCTGCATGCAGGCGAGAACGACGCCGGCCACAAGCCCTGCGATCGCCGCGATGAACACGACGTTGCGAAACAGTGTCATGGTGTCAGCCCCTCGTCAGTGGCAGGGAAAGCCCATCGAATGGCGATAGTCGTGGGCGGCATTGTGGACCGCATCGATATGCGAGAAGCCGACAAATCCCATGACGAAAACGCCGAGAAATGCAGCAAGCGCCAACTGCACGAAGCGCGACTGCGAGGAGACGGAAGCGCCGAGCGAGACGGAAGCGGTATTCATGTCTTGTCCTTTCGCCCTCCACCCGAGGGCATAGAAGTCAGTTCTCCTGTCGCCGGCAGGTCTCCTGGCTCGCGGATCAGCGCCCTTCCCCACCTTCCCGAAGAAGCTCTTCAGTGGCATATGGAGAGGACTACCGCACACAGTTGCGGGGGCAGCCACGGCATCGGGCAAATTTTTGCCCTCACCGCATTCCCTCTTGGCTCCAAAACGGAACCGACGACTGGTGCGACTATAGGCAGAATCGCCGCGCCCGGCAAACCAAATTCCGCCAGCTACCAGCGCGAATGCGGCGTCTCAACGGGATTTGGCTCTGTCTTCTTTTGTCCGGGGCAACCATGATAATCGTCTTGCAGCACTGAATCAGAATTGCGAGACCATGACCATTCATACGCCGGCTGTTCAGGACCGATCCAGGCGCATCATCGCCATCGACGTCGCCCGCGGCATCGCTTTGCTTGCCATGGCGAGCTACCATTTCACCTGGGATCTCGAATTCTTCGGCTACACCGATCCCGGCCTGACTGCCTTTGGCTGGTGGAAATTCTACGCGCGCTGCATCGCTTCGACCTTCCTGTTCCTGGTCGGTGTCAGCCTGTTCCTCGCCCATGGCAAACAAATCCGCTGGAACGGTTTTTGGAAACGCTTCGCCATGGTCGCCGGGGCTGCGCTCGCCATATCGGCCGCCACAAGGTTTTTCACGCCCGACAGCTTCATCTTCTTCGGCATCCTGCACGAGATCGCGGTCGCCAGCCTGCTCGGCCTGGCGTTTCTGCGGCTGCCGGCGCTGCTGACGCTGGTTGTCGCAGCTTTCGTCATCACCGCGCCGCTCTATCTCAGGTCCGAGATCTTCGATCATCCGGCCCTGTGGTGGGTTGGCCTGTCGGCAACCAACCCGCGCTCCAACGATTATGTCCCGCTGTTTCCATGGTTCGGTGCCGTGCTTGTCGGCATCGCAGCGGCAAAGCTCGCCTTCGCCTCCGGCGTGCTGACGCGGCTGGCGGGCCTGACGCCCGGCCGCTGGACCAATCCGCTGGTCTTTATCGGCCGGCACAGCCTCGCCTTCTATCTGATCCACCAGCCGGTGCTGATCGGCTCGGTCTGGCTGTTTTCGCAAGTCATGCCGGCAGCGGTCGAGACCAAGCCGGTCGCCTTCCTGAAAGAGTGCCAGGCCTCATGCGAGCAATCGCGCGACACGGAGTTCTGCACCAGCTATTGTGTGTGCATGCTCGATACGCTCGAGGGCGAAGCCACGCTTGATCGGCTCTACCGCAATGACCAGGCTGCGGAATGGAAGGCGCATCTCGATGAGCTCGCCGGCGCCTGCACTGCCAAAGCCGACAGCACTTTGATGGAGGGAGGAGCACAATGACCGACCATCAGCAGAAACCGGGCCAACAGAAACCGGGACAGCAAAAACCGGGGTTTATACCGTGGCCGCCGCTGATCTATGTCGCGGCCATCGCCGTCAGCATCGCGCTTGGCTTGCTTTATCCGCTGCCATGGATCGGCGGCCTTTTGGGCGACATCCTGTTCGCGGCCGGCTGGGTGGCATTGTTCGGCGTCGTCGCACTCTGGTTCACGGCGATCCGCACCATGATCCGGGCAAAGACGACGCTCCACCCGAACGCCGTGCCGGACCATCTGGTGACGACGGGCCCATTCGCCGTCAGCCGCAATCCGATCTATCTGGCCAACACGCTGCTGATGATCGGTATCGCCCTTATCTCGGGGAACGTATGGTTCCTGCCGCTGGCGATCATCGCCGCCTTCGCAACGCAAAAAATGGCGATCGAGGGCGAGGAAAAAGTTCTGGCAACGAAATTCGGCAAGAAATACCGGGATTACGCGAAAAAGGTGCGGCGCTGGATTTGAGGCGTACGTGAGCACCGGAAGCGCAGAAATCCACGCTAGCTGGCCGCCAGAGTAGAATTATCAAAAAGGCCGATCAGGTGTTGACGCCGAGCTCCACCAGCCGCTCGACGCAGGATTCTTCGGCTTGGTCGAGCTCAGCCAGGGTCTCTTCGAGGTCGCGGCGCTTCTGGCGCAGATCCTCGCGCTTTTCCTCGATGCGCTTGATCATCAGGTTGAGCTGACCGACCTCGCCGGGCGGCTCCTTGTACATCTGGATGATTTCGCGGATCTCGTTGATCGAAAAGCCGAGCCTCTTGCCGCGCATGATCTGGCGGATGAGGTGCCGGTCCGATGGGCGAAACAGCCGCGTGCGGCCGCGCCGCACCGGCTGCACCAGCCCCTCGTCCTCGTAGAAGCGCAGCGTCCGCGTCGAAACATCGAATTCGCGGGTCAGTTCGGTGATCGAATAATATTCCCGCATCATCACTCCAAATGCCCGGCCGCGCTACGGGTTCCAACCATGCGGCCTCGCTATTCGCACGCGTGTCAGAATCGGCCAGAGGCTGCTCCAAAATCTCGCATGGCATTTACGTAAAAGTCAATTGAGGCGTAACCACGCGTTCGCTCAGCGGACGCCGAACCACCAGGTAGCGAGGCCGAGAAAGGCAAAGAAGCCGACGACGTCGGTGACCGTCGTGACGAAGACCGCCGAAGCCACGGCCGGGTCGATCTTGAACCGATCGAGCAGCAGCGGGATCAGGATGCCGGCCAGTGCGGCCACGAACATGTTGATGATCATCGCCGCGGCGATGATGCCGCCCAGATTGGGATCGCGGAACCAGGCGGCCGCGACGATGCCGATCAGGATGGCGAAGATGATGCCGTTGATGAAGCCCACCCCCATCTCGCGGCGGATGATACGGCCGGCATTATAGATGTCGAGGTCCCTGGTCGCCAGCGCCCGCACCGTAACCGTCATGGTCTGCGAGCCGGCATTGCCGCCCATGCCGGCGACGATCGGCATCAGCACGGCCAGTGCCACGATGTGCTCGATCGTGCGGTCGAACAGGCCGATCACCGAGGCCGCTAGGAACGCCGTCAAAAGGTTGACGAGCAGCCACGGAACGCGCGAGCGCGAGGTCGAAAGGATGCTGTCCGACAGTTCTTCGTCGCCGACACCGCCCATGCGCAGCAGATCCTCCTCGGCTTCCTGCTGGATGACGTCGACCACGTCGTCGATGGTCAGCACGCCGACCAGTCGCTCGTTCTCGTCGACGACGGCAGCGGAGAGAAGGTCGTATTGTTCGAATTCGCGCGCCGCCTCCTCCTGGTCCATCGTCGCCGGAATGGCGTGCCTGGTCTCATGCATCACCTCTTCGACCTTGATGGAGCGCTTGGTGCGCAGGATCTGGTCGAGATCGATGGCGCCGAGCAGCTTGAAGCTCGGATCGATGACGAAAATCTGGCTGAAGCGATCGGGGAGGTTGTTGTCCTCGCGCATGTAGTCGATGGTCTGGCCGATCGTCCAGAATGGCGGCACCGCGACGAACTCGGTCTGCATGCGGCGGCCGGCGGTCTCTTCGGGATAGTCGAGCGAACGGCGCAGCCTGATCCGCTCGGTGAACGGCAGTTGCGACAGGATTTCGTCCTGGTCTTCCTTTTCGAGATCCTCGAGAATGTAGACCGCGTCGTCGGAATCGAGGTCCTGCACCCCCTGGGCAATCTGTGCGTTGGGCAGGCTGTCGACGATGTCGCGGCGGATCGCCTCGTCGACCTCGGTCAGCGCGGAAAAGTCGAAGTCGGCGCCCAACAATTCGACCAGCGCGCGGCGCTGTTCGGGATGGAGCGCCTCCAGCAGGTCGCCGAGTTCCGATTGGTGCAGGTCATCGACTTCACGCTTCAGCGTCAGCGTGTCGCGATCGGCGATCGCGGCGCCGATTTGGGCAAGGAACGACGACAGAATGGCGCCGTCCTCGCCATAGATGTCGGCGCTGTCCTCAGCGGTCCTGGCGCCGGTCGTCTGTTCGTCCTGGCCTTCCACAAGCGCCTCCCGCCATCAGAATTCCGGAAAAGGTGCGTGTCAGGTCTAGCGCATGACCATGAAAATCGGAATCGATTTCCAGAAAGGATCATGAGCAGCGTTAAATTGCTACAGCGTCCGTCAGATTTCGAAGTCGATGTCCGCGGGCGCTATCATCGACCAATCGCACAATGTCTTGTCCGGCTCCCACAATCGTCGCGCCGAGGTCCCTCGGTATGTTCCCTGTCGGCGGCTTTGGGGGTCAGGCGCAGATCGCCGTCCGCGGCGACGACCCGCTGGAGAACCGGTTCGAGCCGGTCCCGCTACCGGTTTGCGTAGACCATCTGGAGGAACAGAGAGGCGCTTGCAAACGCTGGCTGCCGGGAGGCGCTAGCTGGGTAACGCTACCATTGCGGGCGGAGTCAATATTCTCACCGACGTGCCACCAGCCTTGGCGGCCACCTGGCGCTTCGACATTTGCGGATGGCAGCTGGAAACCTTATATAATCGAACTTGTGCATGCCGCGGCGTGCAACGATCAATCGTAGAGAAGGATACAGATGCCGGACTCGGATGCGGCGATACCTCGAATTGCTCTCATTTCAACCCACGGCTACGTAGCAGCCAACCCGCCACTCGGCGCGGCCGATACCGGCGGACAGGTAGTCTATGTCCTGGAACTTGCCAAAAAACTGGCCCAGTTGGGTTATGCCGTCGATATCTGGACGCGACGATTTGAAGACCAGCCTCCTGTCGATGACGTGGCCGACGGGGTTCGAGTGCTGCGTGTCGCCTGTGGCGGACCCGATTTTATTCCGAAGGAATATCTCCATCGCCACCTTCTCGAGTGGTGTGAAAACGCGCTGCGCCTGATTCGCCGCGAAACCCTCTCCTACGACTTCATCAACTCTCACTACTGGGATGCGGGCGTGGCGGGGCAGCGACTGTCGGAAGCGCTCAATATCCCGCACATCCATACGCCGCATTCGCTTGGCATCTGGAAGCAGCGCCAGATGAAGACGGACTACCCTGACAAGGCCGATACGTTCGAGGCCGAGTTCAATTTCACCGAGCGCATAAAGCACGAGACGATCATCTATCGAAGCTGCGCCATGGTGATCGCCACGACGCCGCCGCAGGTCGACATGCTGGTCGAGGACTACAGCCTCGAGCGCGACCGCGTGCACATGATCCCGCCCGGTTACGACGACAACCGGTTCTTCCCCGTCAGCGAGGCGTCTCGCCGGTTGATCCGCCATCGGCTCGGCTTCGAGGGGCGAACGGTCCTGGCGCTCGGCCGGCTCGCCACCAACAAGGGCTACGACCTGCTGATCGATGCGTTTTCCGTGGTGGCGCCGCGCGTGCCGGATGCGGTCCTGAGGCTTGCTGTCGGCGGCGAGAACATGGACGAGCAGGAACAGAAGATCCTGAACCAGCTCAAGCAACAGGTCGAACAGCTAGGCTTGCAGGATCGTGTCGTCTTCTCCGGCTATGTTGCCGACGAGGACCTGGCCGACACCTATCGGGCGGCGGACATGTTCGTCCTGTCGAGCCGCTACGAGCCGTTCGGCATGACTGCGATTGAGGCAATGGCCTGCGGAACGCCGACCGTGGTCACGATCCATGGCGGCCTCTATCGCGGGATCAGCTATGGCCGGCACGCGCTTTTTGGCGATCCGTTCGACAAGGAAGATCTCGGCATCACCATCGTCAAGCCGATGAAGCACCAGCGCCTCTACGGTCGTCTGGGCCGCATGGGCGCGCACAAGGCGCGCAGCCTGTTCACCTGGACAGGCATCGCGCAGCAGCTGGTCAGCCTTGTCGAAGGACGTCCGGTGCTGAAGGCGGTCGACGATCATGACTGGGACGAGCCGTGGAACGACGGCGATTGAAACCGATCGCGCTTTTGTCGAGTGATCTCGACGGGACCCTGGCAGGCGATGCGCCGGCGACGTCACGCTTTCGGTTGAAATGGGAAGCGCTCGATCCCGAGCACCGGCCGGTTCTCGTCTACAACAGCGGTCGCCTGGCCGACGATATCTTGAACTTCGTCGACGAAGTTGGCCTGCCAGCGCCGGACTACGTGATCGGCGGTGTCGGCACGATGCTCGCCGGTCCGCGGCACACCTCGCGCCCTGCACACTTTACTGATTTGGGGCATTTTACCCAAAGATTTTCGGAAGGCTGGTCGCTTGAAAAGGTCGATGCGGTGCTCGGATCGCTCGAAGACACCATCCGCCAGCCCGACGGTTATCAACACGCCTTCAAATCGAGCTGGTACCTGCTCGACGCAAGTCCGGAAGCCCTTGCCAGCATCGAGCGCGCTTTGGCCGAGGCCGGCCTGTCGGTGACGATGGTTTATTCGAGCGGACGCGATCTCGACATCCTGCCGCGCTCAGCAGACAAGGGCCAGGCGCTGGCCTGGCTCTGCAATGAGCTCGGCATCGGCCTGGATGAGGTGGTCGTCGCCGGCGATACCAACAATGATCGCAGCATGTTCGAGCTGCCGGGGGCGCGCGGGATTGTCGTCGCCAATGCCCTTCCCGAACTGCTTGACATGGCGCGGGACAACCCGCTGATCTACAGCGCGAAAAAGCCGTTCGCCCTTGGCGTCGTCGAAGGCCTCGTTCATTGGTCGGTGTTTGCGGACGCCCGATCCTGAACTGGAAATATTTATCTCGTTGTCACGGTTTGAGGGCCCATACCGTCGCGTGTAGAATGGCGCCCGTTTCGGCGATGAGACGTGCCGATTGCACCGGATCAAACCCGCTGATCCGTTTCGTGCCAGCCCAACGACCGCGATCCGCAAAAACCTCGATCGATCCGTAGTCGAGGAATATCCGCAGCCGTTTCGGACGGGCTCCCTTGGCAATATAGTGAGGGGATGCCGCAGCGTCGTCTCCATGACAAATGGCAAGTCCCTCGTCGTCGACGACAACCTCGAGCCGGACAGTTGGATGTTGCAGCTTCAAGTGGAAATGGGCACCGGGCTTCTCCAGCTCGAACAGGATTTCGACAGCGCCGTTGATGAAGCTTACCTGCTCTCCGGCTGCGAGGCGTGTCCGGTCCAGAATATGGCTCCGCAGGCTCTCGGCAGCGCCGATGGGCGGGGTGTGCAACTCGCCTGCAGTCAGATGGATGTTGCGAGGCAACGTCATGGCTGTGGGGAAATCGATCGCCGGTCCGGTGTCGGCCCAGTTGGCAAGCCAGCCTATGCCGACAATGGCATCACCGTCGACGAAGGCCTGGAAGGCGTAGTTATCCGTCCCGAAGTCCAGTTCCTGTTCGAATTCCTTGGCAAAGGTCCGACCATCGAACCAGCCGACAATGGCCATCGTCAGGTTCTTGCGCCGGGTCGACTGGTCTTCACTGTTCATCAGTCCGAGAATCAGAACCCAGCGCGTCGCAGGATCGGTCGCAGGCCCGTCGAGCGGCAGCAGACAGGGACATTCGATCGCCGTCGTCCGATAGTGTTTCTCGACCAGAAGCTTGCCAATATACGTCCATCCGGTGGCGGCCGTATGGTCACGGGTTTCGTAGAGCAGGACAACGCCGCCTTCATCGCTCTGGCTGCCCAGCAGCATTTTCCAAAGGCCATCCGGTCCCTTGAATACGTATGGGTCCCGAAAATCCGCTGTCAATCCCTGGTCAAGCGGGCGGTATGGCAGAATGACGTACGCATCTCCCGCCATGATGAGGTCGCTGGAAGTGGCCGTGAGTTGGATCTGCTGTTCCGGGATGCGGTCCTGTACCTGCTCGGTGAAAAAGACGCGAATGCCCGGGCCATCGGCAAGCGGGATGGCCGAGCCGGAATAGGCGCCGCCCCGTTTGTCAGGCCTGGCGGTGAGATCTTCCGACGGAAACAGGAAGATTGGCATGTGACGCCACCGCAAATAATCGGAAGATACGGCGTGCCCCCAATGCATCGTGTTCCACCGAAGCCCATGCGAATAATGCTGATAGAACAGATGCGGGCGGCCTCCAAACCGGCCAAATCCGTTCGGATCGTTCATCCAGCCGAACGGCGGACGAAAATGATAGCTGTCAGGTATGTTCGGCGGGGCATTTCCCGGATTGGTGTGGAGAACTGTAATGCCTGTCTCCAGCACGTCGGCCAATGCGAACCAGTAGGCAACCGAAACCGAGGTTCGATCCGCGTCGTAATCCAGTTCGACACTGCCGCCGCCGAAGACGTGAAAAATTCTGAATTCATGCTCTTCGGCGTTCGTGACGCTCACCTCGCCGAACTTGCCACGGACATTGGAAAACGACAGCGAGCCCGGAACGTCCGGCCTGGTCGCCTTGAGCCAGATATGGAAGGTGGCGTTGACTGGCAGATCGGCATGCAGGCTTCGAATGGTGTTCCCGGCCGCAATCCTTACCTGGCTGTCACTCATAAATATGGCTCCGTTGCGTGCGGCTTTCCCAGGCAAAAACCGGATGCTCGACCTGGAATGCATTGCGGAAGGTTAAAGCTGGATTTTCACTTTGGCAAAGTCATTCCCCAGGATCGACAGCCCTTGACGTCAATCGCCGCACAGATCGCCGGCTGCAGCTGCTGAACTCGCGGCCGAAGAAGGTTGACGGCTCGCAGAGCATGACTGCATTGTCCGACGGCGCTAGACCTTCTCTTTTCCGCGAGCTTCGACTTCGCGGATTTGTCGTCTCTTAAGCAGAGGCGACGCCCAGTTAACCAGCGCTGTTGCCCGTGGCTGACATTGCCAGGCACCTAACCTTCTATGGGTTGGCGTATTGCAAACTGTGTCTTGATCTGCGCTGGCTGGCGTCCGGTCGCCCACCAGATCACCGACACCACGACAATAGAGACGTAGCCGTCAACTGCGTAGTGCCATCCGGTATACACCGAACCGTACATTATCAGGGCTGCAAACACCCAACCGAGAATACCGAGCCAGCGATTGAGGGAAGAAAGCAGATACGCATTCAGTGTGGCAAAGGCGACGTGCATGCTAGGCATGGCCGAAATGCCGCCGCCAAGGTCTGGCCGGCCGCTCTGGTAAGCCGTCAGAAGATATGCGGCGGGCTCCCGCACCATGTGGCTATAGTCGAGACCGTCCATGGCGGCGTCGAGTCCGCTGAAGCGGTCCTCGCCAACAAACTGGTGGTAGTAGATCGGCCCGACCGATGCCAGCGCCAGGGCCAGGATAGTGCCGAGGATGGATAACGTCAGCGCTGCTGCCCAGAGGTAGCGGACGCGGCCAATCTTGTCCGACCAGAGAGACACGAAAAGCATGGTGCCGAACCACTGGAAAAACCAAATGACCTCATAGCTGTTGAAGACGACGATCGACCAAATGTTGCTGTCGAGCTTGTGCGTGAGTTCCCACGGCGCTGCCCCGTGCAACCATTCATCCAGATCGGCTAACCAGTTGTCCGCATAGAATGGAACGACGGACGGGATGGCCATCTTGTAGGTAGAGAACGCGGTCAAGCTGGCGAAGAAGAACAGCAGCACCAGCAAACAGCCACGCCAGCGCGCTCGGACCAAATCGACGGCGTAGCGAGTTGGTTGTCCTCGACCATAAATAAGCGCAGCGGAACAGACACCAGCAACAAATAAGATCGGAATACCGGCGACGAACTTCTGGACATAAACCAGTGTTAGGTGGAAGAAAGACTGCGGACTTATTGCAGACGCGCACGCCACGTAGATTGCTAAAAAGAACGCAAGGCGCAATGACCATTTTGTCGATGGACTGTAGTCCCCCGCCTCCGCAATTGAGATCATGCTAATTTACCAAGGTTCAAATGCCGACATCGGTGGCATTATGTATGTGATAGCGAAGCAAGCTTACCATGCGGTTACTTCAACGCCTGGCTGTCACTCAAAAGATGGCTCCGTTCCGCACTGGCGCGACAACGAGCAGATCCTTGTCATGGTATCGGGCATGTGTAAGCTCAGCATTGACGGCAAGATCTTCGACGCACATCCGGGCGACCTTCTTTTCTTTCCCGCCGGCCTCCGCCATTGCGCGATCGGCACGGGACCCGAAGGCTGCGTCTATTACAAAATCTTCGCGCCCGCCCGTCCGGACCGACTGCTGGGTTGGATCGGACCGTCGGTCCTGCGTTATGACTGAAAGCTGGATTTAGGAGGAGTTCATGGCCATCGGTCCTGACACCAAAGCTGTCTACACCATTGCCCCGACGCCGTTCGAGGCGGATGGCAAGATCGACTGGGAATCCCTTGATTCGATGGTCGATTTCTACGAGCGCTGCGGCGTCGATGGAATGACAATCCTCGGCATCATGGGTGAGGCCCCGAAGCTCGACGCCGGCGAATCGCTCGAGATCGTCAAACGTATCGTGGCGCGCACCGGGCTGCCGGTCATCGTCGGCGTCTCTGCCCCTGGCTTCGCCGCCATGCGCAGCCTCGCGCGCGCCTCGATGGAGGTTGGCGCGCAGGGCGTGATGATCGCGCCGCCGCCGGCGCTGCGCACCGACGACCAGATCGTCACCTATTTTCGCAACGCATCCGAAGCGGTCGGCGAGGATGTTCCTTTCGTCCTGCAGGATTATCCGCTGACCCTCTCGGTCATCATGACGCCGGCCGTCATCCGCCGCATCGTCACCGACAACCCGGCCTGCTTCATGCTAAAGCACGAGGACTGGCCGGGCCTGGAGAAGATCAGCGCGCTGCGCGGCTTCCAAAAGGACGGCTTGCTGCGGCCGCTGTCAATCCTCACCGGTAATGGCGGCCTCTTTCTCGACTTCGAGATGGAGCGCGGCGCCGACGGCGCGATGACAGGCTATGCCTTCCCCGATATGCTGGTTGAATTGGTGAAACTGTCTGCCGCCGGCGAGCGCGACAAGGCGCACGATCTTTTTGACGCCCACCTGCCCTATCTGCGCTATGAGCAGCAACCAGGAGTGGGACTTGCGATACGCAAATATGTGATGATGAAGCGTGGCGCCATCGCGTCGGACGCCCAGCGCAAGCCGAGCAGTGCGTTGTCGGCGGCGGCCAGACAAGAGGTCGACTATTTGCTCATGCGGCTGGAAAGTCGTGTCCGCAAACAAGCTTTGAGCTAACGCACTAGCGGGCTATTTGCCGCGCAATCACATCAATATATAGCCGCTTGCGTGGAGCGCATTTTTCGCCGAGCATTCCCAAGTGTCCGTTTCGCGGCACGGTTCGGTCTTTGACGCAGCTGGCATATGATGGCGGCTCAAACCACGCGGTTAGTGCGCGGCATCCGCACCCAACCAGCAGCGGGTTCGTGCAGGTTTCAGTTTGCACAAACAGTCTTGGAAGAACTGCAGGGAAACAGAAAATCGCACAATAAAAGTAACAGCTTATTGGATCAAGCTGGTGCGGTCGAGAAGACTCGAACTTCCACGGGTTGCCCCACAGCGACCTCAACGCTGCGCGTCTACCAATTCCGCCACGACCGCACGTGGTAGGAGCCGGAACGAACCGGCTCGCGGCGTGTAGCAAATCGTTTCCGGCGAAACAAGGGCGCGTCGCGCAATAATTGCCCGGGCTTCGGCATAACCCACCAAAGAGCTGAAACGCGCTGGCAACTGGACGTTTCAGCCGATTGCCGCCATATGTGAGGCGAATGCATGTCGCCCAAAAACATGCCCTCGGGCTTGAACCGAGGGTGCGCAGCGGTTTTGGGGGCAACATGCCCAAAACAAAAATCTAGGGCGTGCCCACGGTTCCCTTCAAACGCGGCGCGCTTTAGACGAGACATGCCATGACAGAACGCAGCCAGATCGCCACGTCGTTCCTGCCCCTGCCCGGTTCGGCGCCGGTCGAATGGCGGATCGAACCCGGCCTCACCGCCTATCCGGATGCGCTTGCCTTGATGGAGGCGCGTGCCGAAGCGATCAGAGGCGGCGCCGCCGGCGAGATGGTCTGGCTGGTAGAGCACCCGCCGCTCTACACCGCCGGCACCAGCGCCCGCATCGAGGACCTGATCGAGCCCGACCGTTTCCCGGTGTTCGCAGCCGGGCGCGGCGGCGAATACACCTATCATGGGCCAGGCCAGCGGGTCGCTTATGTGATGCTCGACCTGAAGCGGCGGCGCGAGGATGTCCGCGCCTTCGTCGCGGCACTTGAACAATGGATCATCGGCACGCTCGCCGCCTTCAACGTGCGCGGCGAACGGCGCGAGAACCGCGTCGGCGTCTGGGTGGTGCGGCCGGATCGCCCCGCCCTGCCCGACGGATCGCTCGCCGAGGACAAGATCGCCGCCATCGGCATCAGGCTGAGGCGCTGGGTGAGCTTTCACGGCATCGCCATCAATGTCGAGCCGGATCTCAGCCACTTCAGCGGCATCGTGCCGTGCGGCGTGCAGGACCACGGCGTCACCAGCCTCGTCGACCTCGGCCTTCCCCTGGGAATGGCCGATCTCGATCTCGCGCTGAAATCCGCCTTCGAGGATGTCTTCGGACCCGCGGCACCTATGCTTGTCGAGTTGGCCCGCAAGCCGGCTGACAAAGCGGCGCTGAACCACCGAGCTCCGACGCAGCCCGTCAAGAACGGGGCGCGCTTCCTCACATCGCTCCGATCCAGATCGCCATGGAAATGAGAAAAGTGCTCATGCACACCAGTGACACGACATCCTGAACAAGACCGGCCATAACGCTCTCCTGTTTTCATTATGTTCGCAATTTGTTCTAATTCTGTTCGGATGTCAACGACCGCAACTCGAGGCAAGCCGCGAAATTCCGGCATCAGTTCGGCAGGGTTAAGGAAAGATTGACAGGCGGATTTCCACCGCTTCCACGCAGGCAGCGTGTGGGAAATGGCAAGACGGCACGCTGAGGTTCAGCCCGTTAGGTGTGGCGAGATTCGGGTCCCGCGCCGAGAACGGTGAGTTCCGTGAACCGGAACGGAGCGTACTGTTGGGTACGTGAGCACCGGAAGCGCAGGTATCAGCCGCTCGCAGGCCGGCTGACTATCGATACACCTAAAGCGGAACAACCTTGCCGTCGGCGAGCGTGACGCGACGGTCCATGCGCGAGGCAAGCTCGTGATTGTGGGTGGCGATCAGCGCCGCCAGGCCCGACTGCCGGACCAGCGCCCCCAGTGCCTCGAACACATAGGAGGCGGTGACCGGGTCGAGGTTGCCGGTCGGCTCGTCCGCAAGCAGCACCAGCGGCGCATTGGCGACGGCGCGCGCGATGGCGACGCGCTGTTGCTCACCGCCGGACAGTTCGGACGGCCGGTGCTGCGCGCGTTTGCCGATCTGCATGTAGTCGAGCAGCTGCGCCGACCGCTCGGCAGCCTCCTTGCGCGTCAGCCCTTTTATCAGTTGCGGCATCATGATGTTTTCCAGCGCCGTGAACTCCGGCAGCAGGTGATGGAACTGATAGACGAAGCCGACATCGTTACGGCGGATCGCCGTGCGCTCGTCGTCGGAAAGCCGCCCGCAGGCGCGGCCGGCCAGAATGACATCGCCGGCGTCGGGCCGCTCCAGCAGTCCGGCGGTATGCAACAGCGTCGATTTGCCGGTGCCCGAAGGCGCCACCAGCGCCACGATCTCACCGCGCTTCAGCGAAAAATCGGCGCCGTTGAGGATGGTCAGCTTGCGCGGCCCCTGGACATAATGCCGCTCGACGCTCTTCAGCTCGATAATGGCCTCGGCCATCATTCGTACCTCAGCGCTTCGACCGGATCGAGCCTGGCCGCGCGCCATGCCGGAAACAGAGTCGCCAGGAACGACAGCACCAGCGCCATCAGCACCACCGAGATCGTCTCGCTGGCGTCCATGCGGGCAGGCAACTGGCTCAGGAAATAGAGCTCGGGATTGAACAGCCTTTCGCCGGCCAGCCAGGAGAAGAACTGGCGAATGCGCTCGACGTTCAGGCAGATAATGACCCCGAGGAGGACGCCGGCAAGGGTGCCCACCACGCCGATCGCCGCCCCCGTCATCAGGAAGATGCGCAGGATCGCGCCGCGCGTGGCGCCCATGGTGCGCAGGATGGCGATGTCGTGGCCCTTGTCCTTGACCAGCATGATCAGGCCCGAGATGATGTTGAGCGCCGCCACCAGCACGATCAGCGTCAGGATCATGAACATGACGTTGCGCTCCACTTGCAGCGCATCGAAGAAAGTCCTGTTGCGTTCTCGCCAGTCGACCATGGTGATCGGCCGTTGCGACACCTCCTCGACCTTCGGCTTCAGCGCGTCGACATTGTCGGGATTGTCGACATAGATCTCGATCGCCTGAGCCCGGCCATCCATGTTGAAATAAAGCTGCGCTTCCGAGAACGGCATGTAGACGATAGAGCTGTCATATTCTGACATGCCGACCTCGAAGATCGCCGTGACCGGATAGCCTTTCATGCGCGGTGTCGTGCCGAGCGGCGTCACATCGCCGTCGGGGGCGATAAGCGTGATGGTGTCGCCGAGCACAAGACCGAGATTGTCGGCCATGCGGCTGCCGATAGCGACGCCCTCGCCTGTGTCGAAGCCGGCGATCGAGCCCTGCTTGATATTGTTGGCGACGATCGAAATCTTGGCCAGATCCTCGCCGCGTATGCCGCGCACCAGCGCCCCCGACCCGCCGCCGATATTGCCTTGCGCCAGCACCTGCCCGTCGATCAGAGGAATGGCGTATTGGACGCCGGGCACGCCGTTGATGCGGCCGGCAACCTGCGCATAGTCCTCCAGCGGCATGTCGAGCGGCTGCACGATCAGATGACCGTTAACACCGAGGATGCGCGTCAGGAGCTCGGCGCGAAACCCGTTCATGACAGCCATCACGACGATCAGCGTGGCGACGCCCAGCATGATGCCGAGGAAGGAGATCGAGGCGATGACGGAGATCACCGTCTCCTTGCGGCGCGAGCGCAGATAGCGCCACGCGACCATGCGTTCGAACACGGAAAAAGGTCCGGCGGCCGGGGTTTTCGCTGCGGCTTCGCTCATGCGGCAAAACCGAAGCGTTTCTTCATGTCCACGATCGGCAGCGTCTCACGCTCGCCGGTCCTGCGATTCTTGATCTCGACCTCGCCGGCGGCGACGCCGCGCGGCCCGACGATCACCTGCCACGGCAGTCCGATCAGGTCGGCTGTGGCGAACTTGCCGCCCGGCCGCTGATCGGTGTCGTCGTAGAGCACGTCCTTGCCGACGGCGACAAACGCCGCATAGAGTTCATCGCAGACGCGGTCGCAGTCGGCGTCGCCGGCTTTCATATTGATCAGGCCGATGTCGAAAGGCGCCACCGCCTCCGGCCAGATGATGCCGTTGTCGTCGTGGCTGGCCTCGATGATCGCCGCGACCAGCCGCGTCGGGCCGATGCCGTAGGAACCCCCGGAGGCAAAATGATCCTTGCCGTCGGGCCCGGTCACCTTGGCGCCCATCGGCTTCGAATATTTGTCGCCGAAATGGAAGATGTGGCCGACCTCGATGCCGCGCGCCGAGACCCGGTCGCTTGTCGCGACCTTCTCCCACGCCGCCTCGTCGTGCATCTCGTCGGTCGCCGCATAGGGCGTCGTCCATTTCTTGACGATGTCGCCGATCTCGGCATCGTTGGAGAAGTCCGTGTCCGCCCCCGGCACGTCAAGTGCGAGATAGTCGCGATGGCAATAGACCTGGCTCTCGCCGGTGTCGGCCAGGATGATAAATTCGTGGCTGAGGTCGCCGCCGATCGGCCCGGTATCGGCACGCATCGGGATTGCCTGCAGCCCCATGCGCGTGAACGTCCTGAGGTAGGACACGAACATCCTGTTATAGGCCGCCCTGGCGCTTTCGAAGTCGAGATCGAAGGAATAGGCGTCCTTCATCAGGAACTCTCTGCTGCGCATGACGCCGAAGCGCGGCCGCACCTCGTCGCGGAATTTCCACTGGATGTGATAGAGATTGAGCGGCAGATCCTTGTAGGACTTCACATAGGCGCGGAAAATCTCGGTGACCACCTCCTCGTTGGTCGGCCCATAGAGCATGTCCCGATCCTGCCGGTCCTTGATGCGCAGCATCTCCTTGCCATAGTCCTCATAGCGGCCGCTTTCGCGCCACAGCTCAGCGGACTGGATGGTCGGCATCAGGATCTCGAGCGCGCCGGCCCGGTCCTGCTCCTCGCGAACGATCCGGCAGACCTTGTCCAGCACCCTCTTGCCGAGCGGCAGCCAGGAAAAACTGCCTTGCCCCTGCTGGCGGATCATGCCGGCGCGCAGCATCAGCCGGTGCGAGACGATTTCGGCCTCGCGCGGATTTTCTTTAAGGATAGGCAGGAAATAGCGCGACAAACGCATGGACTGGTCCGTCAGAGAGAGGATTGCCGCACCGGAATCGGCGCAGCGCAGGCTTGCTTGCCCCGGCTTCATAGCCATTTCATGACGGAATGGAAACCCGCCCCCCGCGCCCACTGGGCGTTGCAAAGGCGCCTTAGTGCCGCGTTCGCCTTGCTGGTCGTTTCGCAAGCAACGCCTGCCATACTATTGTGCAGTGCAGCACGAGATTGCTTATTTCCGGGCAAAATTCTGCGTGACATTTTCACCCGGCTTGGTCTAATGTGCGCCGATAAACGAGAGGGCGGAAAGAAATCTGCTCTCCTACGCGGTCAAAGTCTTGGGAGGATGCGATCTAGGCGCGGTTACTCGCTGCCGCCGGACAACGGAAACAGATCGGACGCGTTTAAATTGCAAGGCCTCGTGCCTTGCATTTTTTTTGTGCAATCATTTGATTAGCACGACAAATTGCTAAACCACTTTACCTAGCGCCAGCACAGCCGGTTCGGAACCCGCATCGGCTTCCAGCCCGGATTGGTGCTCCCATGCAAGATGTGGCCAGCTGTACCCGGCGGTCTAGTTTTCCGGACTCCGGCTGAAATCCGGCACGATGCGCGGGATGTCGTCGATGCCGAGGCCGAGCCCCCGCGTAAGGCCATAAAAGATGCCAAGCAGAACCAGCGTGACGATCGTCGTCCGCAGCACCGCGCGCAGCATATGCGGTCCGCGCGGCGCGCTGGGTACCGTGCCCAACGTCACGTCCTCATCCTCGTCCTGCGTCCTCAGACTGAACGGCAGGATGGCGAACAGCACCACCCACCATGTGATGAAGAACAGGGCGAGAAACGAAACCCAGCTCATGCTTGCTCCAGTTCGACCAGCGTGCCGAAGAAATCCTTGGGATGCAGGAACAGCACCGGCTTGCCGTGCGCGCCGGTCTTCGGGTTGCCGTCGCCCAGGACGCGGGCGCCGTTGGCGATGAGTTGATCACGCGCGGCAAGAATGTCGTCGACCTCATAGCACAGATGATGCATTCCGCCCGAGGGGTTCTTCTCAAGGAATGCCGCGATCGGCGAACCCTCACCAAGCGGCTCCAGCAATTCGATCTTGGTATTGCCGACATCGATGAACACCGCCGTCACGCCATGCTCCGGCAGCGCCTGCGGCGCGCTCACCCGAGCGCCGAGCGTGTCGCGATAGGCCGCCGTCGCCGCAGCCAGATCCGGCACGGCAAGCGCGACATGGTTCAGGCGTTTAAGCATAAGCTTTCCTCAGGGCAGTAGGGGAGTAGGGGAGTAGGGGAGTAGGGAAAAACTACTTTCTCCCCCTACTGCCGTACTGCGCTACTCCCCTATCTTGTGACGAACACCGTCACCAGTGGCTTCTTGCCCCAGGCTTCATTGGCGGCGCCGCGGACGGCGCGGCGCACTGCCTCCTGTACGAGGTCGAGGTCTCTTCGGCGCTGACGCGGGATGGAGTCCACGGCGCCGATTGCCGCATCTATCATCAGGTCTTCCAGGCTCTCGCCGCGGGCATCGGCCTCGGCGACGCCGATGGCGACCAGATCGGGATCGCCGGCGAGCTCATACTTGTCGTCGAGCACGACATTGACCGCGACATGGCCGGCGAAAGACAGCTTGCGCCGGTCGCGAATGCCCATCGCCTGGTCGGTGCCGATCAGCCTGCCGTCCTTGTAGATGCGGCCGAACGGCACCTGGTCGATGATCGCCGCCGCACCGGGATAGAGCCGCAGCATGTCGCCGTCGCGGACCTGCGCCACCTGGCCGATGCCGGACACCGACATCAGCGACCCCTGCGCCACCAGATGCGCCGCCTCGCCATGCACGGGAACGCCGATCTGCGGGCGCACCCATTGATACATCTTGCGCAATTCGCTGCGACGCGGATGTCCGGAGACATGCACCAGCGCATCGCCGTCCTCGATGATCTTGATGCCGAGATCGATCAGCCGGTTCTTGATCTCAAGGATGCCCTTCTCGTTGCCGGGGATGGTGCGCGAGGAAAACACCACCGTGTCGCCTGCCGTAAGCGACACCGATTTCATCTCGTCGCGCGACAGTTTTGCCAAGGCCGCAAGCGGCTCGCCCTGGCTGCCGGTGCAGATGATGACGAGGTTTTCGCGCGGGATGAAGCCAAAGTCCTCCTCGGCGATGAATTCGGGCAGCCCGTCCATATAGCCGAGCTCGCCGGCAACATCGATGACGCGCTTCAACGAGCGGCCGAGCACCAGGCACTGCCGGCCAGCATCGCGTGCCGCCTTGGAAATGGAGACGATACGCCCGACATTGGAGGAAAAAGTGGTGACCGCGACCCGGCCCTTGGCGCTCTGGATGACGCCCTTGAGGCCCTCGCCAACCGCCACTTCCGATGGCGATTCCCCTTCCCGCAGCGCATTTGTGGAATCGCAGATCAGCGCCAGCACGCCGTTGTCGCCATAGGCGCGGAAGCGGGCCTCGTCGGTCATCCGCCCGATCGTCGGCGCCGGATCGATCTTCCAGTCGCCGGTATGGATGACGGTGCCGGCCGGCGAGGTGATCGCCAGCGACATCGGTTCGGGGATCGAATGCGCGACCGGGATGGCCTCGATCTCGAACGGGCCGACGCTGAATTTTTCGCCGGCGCGGTAGATCGTCAACGGGATTTTCGGTGCACCTTGCACGCCCTGCCGCTTGGCTTCCAGCAATCCAGCGCCGAAGGGCGTCATCCAGACCGGCGCCTTGAGCTTCGGCCATGTGTCGAGCAGCGCGCCGTAATGGTCCTCATGCGCGTGCGTGATGACGATGCCGCGCAGATTGGCGATGTTCTCCTCGATGAAGCGCGTGTCTGGCAGCACCAGGTCGACGCCGGGCAGGCTGGCATCGGGAAAGGTGACGCCGACATCGACGACGATCCATTCGCGCGCATTGGCCGGCCCGTAGCCATAGAGGGCGAAGTTCATGCCGATCTCGCCGACGCCGCCAAGCGGCACGAAGACGAGTTCGGCGTTTTCCGCTGTCGCCATGATCATTCCTTTCCTGGCCGGTCAACCCCAGCCCTTCAAAACCAGGGGGCCGTCAAAACCTGGGGCCAGTCAAACCTGAGCCCGTCAAAAACCTTGGCCTGTCAAAAACCTTGGCCTGTCAAACCGGGGGCCGACGCGACCGCACCGAAATGCACGTCGCCGGCGGCGATCGTCAGAACCGAACCCTCATCGTCGCGGATCACGAAACGGCAGTCCTCGTCAATGGTCTCGAACGTGCCGCGCACCACATTACCGTCAATTCTGACAGCAACCTGCCCGCCAAGCCCTGCCGCGCGCGCCAGCCAGCGCCGCCTGACGGCGGACAGCCCGCGCCCATCGTTCCACAGCCGCGCATTCTCGCTCCAGGCATCCGACAGCGCCAGAAACAATGTCTCGGCATCGCAAGCAGCGCCCAGCGCGCTAAGCGATGTCGCCGGATAAGGCAAATCCTTGGGGTATGCCACAACATTGACGCCGATGCCCACCGCCACCGCAAAGCGATCGCCTTCGAGTATCGCCGATTCCAGCAGGATGCCGGCAAGCTTGGCGCCGGAGGCGAGCACATCGTTCGGCCATTTCAGCTCGAAACGGTTTTTTCCATCGCTGCCGCCGTCGAGGCCGATTGCGATCCTGCCCTTCGGCACGACGGCGTCGAGTGCATCGGCCAGCGCCAGCCCGGCGACGAAGCCGAGCGTCGCGGCCAGGCGAAGCTCGGCATTAGTGACCACCAGCAGCGTCGCCGCCAGATTGCCCTCGGGCGTCGCCCAGACCCGGCCGCGCCGGCCACGCCCGCTTTCCTGTTTTTTCGAAACGACCCAGAGCTTGCCCGGATCTCCCGCCCGCGCACGGTCGAGCGCCAGCGCATTGGTGGAACCGACGGTGTCATGTGCCTCGAGCCGGAACCCTTCCGAGGCCGCTGTTGGAGCCAGCCGAAATGCCATCCCGTCAGAAGAATGTCTTGGCGGCGGCTTCGGCATAGGTGCCGATCGGCCCGCCGATCAGCACATAGAACAGCACGAAGGCGCCGCAGACACCAAGCACGACGCGAAGCTCGGTCGCCATCGGCACGAAGCCGCCGACCGGTTCGTCGAACCACATGATCTTGATGATCCGCAGATAATAATAGGCGCCCACCACCGAGGCCAGCACGCCGATGATCGCCAGCGCGTAGAGGTTGGCGTTGATGGCGGCAAGGAACACGTACCACTTCCCCCAGAAGCCGGCGAGCGGCGGAATGCCGGCCAGCGAGAACATCAGGATGGTCAGGATCGTCGCCATGATCGGATTGGTCGATGACAGGCCGGCGAGATCGCTGATCTGTTCGACATTGCCTTCCTTGCGCCGCATGGCGAGGATGAAGGCGAAGGTGCCGAGCGTCATCACCAGATAGATCAACATGTAGATGGCGACGCCGCGCACGCCGGCCTGGCTGTTGGCGGCGAGGCCGACCAGGGCGTAGCCCATATGGCCGATCGAGGAATAGGCCATCAGCCGCTTGATGTTGGTCTGGCCGATCGCCGCAAAGGCACCGAGCAGCATCGAGGCGATCGAGATGAAGATGATGATCTGCTGCCAGTCGGCGGCGATCGGCTGGAAGGCGTCCATGGTGACGCGCACGATCAGCGCCATCGCCGCCATCTTCGGCGCCGCCGCGAGGAAGGCGGTCACCGGCGTCGGCGCGCCTTCATAGACGTCGGGCGTCCACATGTGGAACGGCACTGCCGATATCTTGAAGGCGAGGCCGGCCAGCACGAAGACCAGGCCGAAGACTAGGCCAAGCTGCCGCTCGCCGCCGCCAAGTGCTGCGGCGATCTCCTGGAAACCGGTGTTGCCGGTGTAGCCGTAGACGAGGCTGATGCCGTAAAGCAGCATGCCCGACGACAGCGCCCCAAGTACGAAGTACTTGAGTCCCGCCTCGGTCGAGCGCAGATTGTCCCGGTTGATCGCCGCCAGCACGTAGATTGCCAGCGACTGCAGTTCGAGGCCGAGATAAAGCCCGATCATGCCGTTGGCCGAGATCATCAGCATCATGCCAAGCGTGCACAGCAGGATCAGCACCGGATACTCGAACTTGTCGAAATGCTCCGCCTTGGCGAAGCGCATCGACATGACCAGCGTCACCGCCGACCCGATCAGCGCCAGCACCTTCATGAAGCGGGCGAAGGGATCCTGGACGAAGGCTTCGCCGTAAGCGTTGCCCTGCCCGGTGGAAAAGATCGTCCAGACGCCGGCAACCACCAGGACGGCGACGGCAAGGCCGCTCACCGTGGTGGTGGTGTTGGCGCGCGAATAGGCGCCGAGCATCAGCAGCGCCAGGGCGCCGACGGCGAGGATCAGCTCTGGTGTCGACAGCGACAGGCTGGAGAGAAGGTCCGGCGTCATGGTTCGCAAACCTCTCGGGTCAGTTCGCCGCCGCGGTCTGCGCGGTGTCGATGGATGCGGTAACATTGGTGACGAGCGCCTTGACCGACGCGGCGGTCGCGTCGAAGACCGGCGCCGGGTAGACGCCGAAAAAGATGACCAGCGCGGCCAGCGGGTAGATGATCACCTTCTCGCGCGTCGACAGGTCGAGCAGGCCTTTCAGGCTGTCCTTGGTCAGCGCGCCGAAGATCACCCGGCGATACAGCCAAAGCGCATAGGCCGCCGACAGGATGACGCCGGTGGCGGCGAAGAACGCCACCCAGGTGTTGACCCGGAACACGCCGAGCATGGTCAGGAACTCGCCGACGAAGCCGCTGGTGCCGGGCAGGCCGACATTGGCCATGGTGAAGATCATGAACACGGTGGCGTATTTCGGCATGTTGTTGACCAGCCCGCCATAGGCGTCGATGTCGCGCGTGTGCATGCGGTCGTAGATGACGCCGACGCACAGGAACAGCGCGCCGGAGACGAGGCCGTGCGACAGCATCTGGAAGATCGCCCCCTGGACGCCTTCCTGGTTCATCGCGAAGATGCCCATGGTGACGAAGCCCATATGGGCGACCGACGAATAGGCGATCAGCTTTTTCATGTCCTCCTGCATCAGCGCCACCAGCGAGGTGTAGATGATAGCGACGACGGAGAGCGCGAAGACCAGCGGCGCGAACATCTCCGAGGCGATCGGGAACATCGGCAGCGAAAAGCGCAGGAAGCCGTATCCGCCCATCTTGAGCAGGATGGCGGCCAGGATCACAGAACCGGCCGTCGGCGCCTCGACATGCGCGTCCGGCAGCCAGGTGTGCACAGGCCACATCGGCATCTTCACGGCAAAGGAGGCAAAGAAGGCGAGCCATAGCCAGGTCTGCATGGTGGCCGGGAAGTTGTGCGTCAGAAGCGTCGGAATGTCGGTGGTGCCGGACTGGAAGAACATCGCCATGATGGCGAGCAGCATCAGCACCGAGCCGGCCAGCGTGTAGAGGAAGAACTTGAACGAGGCATAGACGCGCCGCTTGCCGCCCCACACGCCAATGATGATGAACATCGGGATCAGGCCGGCCTCGAAGAAGACGTAGAACAAGACGATGTCGAGCGCGCAGAACACGCCGATCATCAGCGTCTCCAGCAGCAGGAAAGCGATCATGTAGGCCTTAACGCGCTTCTCGATCGATTCCCACGAAGCCAGGATGCAGAGCGGCATCAGGAAGGTGGTCAGGATGACGAACAGCATGGAGATGCCGTCGACGCCCATATGGTAGGAGATGCCGGAATCCAGCCAGGCAAACTTCTCGACGAACTGGAAGCCGGGCTCCGCATTGTCGAAGCCGGTCCAGATGAACAGCGAGATGATGAAGGTGATGCTCGTCGTCCACAACGCGATGGCACGGATGTTGCGGCGGGCATTCTCGCTGTCGTCATTGATCAGCAGGATGAACAGCACACCAACCAGCGGCAGGAAGGTGACCAGCGAGAGGATCGGCCAGGCGGTCATCAGAGCATCATCCAGGTGACGAATGCGGCGACGCCGATCAGCATGGCGAAGGCATAGTGGTAGAGGTAGCCGGTCTGCAGTTTGACAACCCGGTTGGTGACGTCGACGACGCGCGCCGAAACCCCGTCCGGACCAAGTCCGTCGATCACGGTGCCGTCGCCGGTCTTCCACAGAAAGTGGCCGAGGCGTTTTGCCGGCCGCACGAACAGGAAATCGAAGAGTTCGTCGAAATACCACTTGTTGAGCAGGAAGGCGTACAGCCCGCGATGCTGCGCCGCGAGGTCCTTCGGCATCTCCGGCGCGCGGATGTAGAATTGCCAGGCAATCGCAAAGCCGATCAGCATGGCGACGAACGGCGACAGCTTCACCCAAAACGGCACTTCATGAATGTCGTGCAGGATGTGGTTTTCCGGCAGCGTGAACAGCGACGCCTTCCAGAACTCGGCATAGCCCTCGCCGATGAAGGCTCCATGGAAGATCACGCCGGCCAACAGCGCGCCCGCCGCCAGGATGTACAGCGGCACCAGCATGACCGGCGGCGATTCATGGACGTGGTGCATGACCTCGTGGCTCGCCCGCGGCTGGCCGTGGAAGGTCATGAAAATCAGCCGCCAGGAATAGAAGCTGGTGAAGCAGGCGGCGACGACGAGCAGCACGAAGGCAAGGCCGGCGACCGGATTGTGCGCGGCAAAGGCGCTTTCGATGATCGCGTCCTTGGAGAAGAAGCCGGCGGTGCCGATGACCGTCACCGGAATGCCGACACCGGTCAGCGCCAGCGTTCCGATCACCATCATCCAGTAGGTCTTCGGAATAAGCGTCCTGAGGCCGCCCATCTTGCGCATGTCCTGTTCATCCGAGACGGCGTGGATCACCGAGCCCGAGCCGAGGAACAGCAGCGCCTTGAAGAAGGCATGCGTGAACAGATGGAAGATCGCCGCGCCATAGGCGCCGACGCCGAGCGCCACGAACATGTAGCCGAGCTGCGAGCAGGTCGAATAGGCGATGACGCGCTTGATGTCGTTCTGGACAAGGCCGACAGTCGCCGCGAAGAAGGCGGTGAAGGCGCCGATGAAGGTGACCACGATCAGCGCCGAATGCGACAGTTCGAACAGCGGCGACAGCCGCGCGAGCATGAACACGCCGGCCGTCACCATGGTAGCGGCATGGATGAGCGCCGAGACCGGCGTCGGGCCTTCCATGGCGTCCGGCAGCCAGGTGTGCAGCGGCACCTGGGCCGACTTGCCCATGGCGCCCATGAACAGCAAGAGACAGACGACGGTCATCGCAGCCTGCTTGTCGAGCGCATAGCCGAGGAAGGTCAGCACGGCAGCGCCCTCGGAGCCGCCTTCGGCCGGGATGAACGTCGCCGCATTGGCGAAGATGGTGCCGAGATTGACCGAGCCGAACAGCACGAACACGCCGAAGATGCCGAGCGCGAAACCGAAATCGCCGACGCGGTTGACGACGAAGGCCTTGATCGCGGCGGCATTGGCCGACGGTTTCTTGTACCAGAAGCCGATCAGCAAATAGGAGGCGAGGCCGACGCCTTCCCAGCCGAAGAACATCTGCACGAGGTTGTCTGCCGTCACCAGCATCAGCATGGCGAAGGTGAACAGCGACAGATAGGCGAAGAAGCGCGGCCGGTTCGGGTCGTGATGCATGTAGCCGATCGAGTAGATATGGACCAGCGCCGACACCGTGTTGACGACGACCAGCATCACCACCGTCAGCGTGTCGATGCGCAGCGCCCATGCGGCGTCCAACCCGCCCGACTGGATCCAGCGCAGCACCGGCACGGTGAACACCTCGCCCTCGCCGAAGCCGACGGCGAAGAAGGCGACCCACGACAGCACGGCTGATATCACCAGGAAGCCGGAGGTGATGTATTCGGACGCCTTGGCGCCGAGCGAAGTGCCGAACAGGCCGACGATCAGGAAGCCGAGCAGAGGAAGGAAGACGATGGCCTGATACATGGTGGTTTCCGTCAACCCTTCATCATGTTCACGTCTTCGACCGCGATCGAGCCGCGGTTGCGGAAGAAGACGACGAGAATGGCGAGGCCGATCGCCGCTTCAGCCGCTGCGACCGTCAGCACGAACAGCGCGAACACCTGTCCGACGAGATCGCCGAGCGCTGCCGAGAAGGCGACGAAATTGATGTTGACCGCGAGCAGGATCAGCTCGATCGACATCAGGATGACGATGATGTTCCTGCGGTTGAGGAAAATGCCGAACACGCCGAGCGTGAACAGGATAGCCGATACGGTCAGATAATGTGCGATGCCGACGACCATCTCAGATTCCTTCGCCCGTCTTGACCTTGCGGATTTCCATTCCCGTTGCCGGCGTGCGGCCGACCTGGGCGGCGATTGACTGCCGCTTGATGCCCGGCTTGTGGCGCAGCGTCAGCACGATGGCGCCGATCATGGCGACCAGCAGCACAAGGCCGGCAATCTGGAAATAGTAGAGGTAGTCGGTATAGAGGATGTCGCCGAGCGCTGCGGTGTTCGAGCGCGTGGCAAGGTCCGGAATGGGTTTTGCAACCGTCGCCGCCAGTTGCGGCGCGAACGTATAGCCACCGAGCACGACAATCAGCTCAGCCGCCAGGATCAGCCCGACCAGCGCGCCGATCGGCGCGTATTGCAGGGCGCCTTCCTTCATTTCGGCGAAATCGACGTCGAGCATCATGACGACGAACAGGAACAGCACCATGACCGCGCCGACATAGACGACCAGCAGGATCATCGCCAGGAACTCGGCGCCGGTCAGCATGAACAGGCCCGCGGCATTGAAGAAGGTCAGGATCAGGTACAGCACCGAATGCACGGGATTGCGCGCCGAAATGACCATGAACGCCGACGCCACCGCGACAAAGGCGAAGAGGTAGAAAAAGGCCGCCTCTAGTCCATTCAGCATGGGTTCCCCCGGGTTCCTGTCCGAACAGGACGTTCGTCCTGTTCGATGTGTGGCTTGGTTCCGCCTCCGGTGCCGAAGCCGCGTGTTCCTTAAACGAGGCCCTTCGCCTCGTCCATGCGTCAAATGTCAGCGGTACGGCGCGTCCAGCGAGATGTTGCGCGCCAGTTCGCGCTCCCAGCGGTCGCCATTGGCCAAGAGCTTGTCCTTGTCGTAATAAAGTTCCTCGCGCGTCTCGGTCGCGAACTCGAAATTCGGCCCCTCGACGATGGCGTCGACCGGGCAGGCCTCCTGGCAGAAGCCGCAATAGATGCACTTCACCATATCGATGTCGTAGCGGACCGTGCGGCGGGTGCCGTCGTTGCGGCGCGGGCCGGCCTCGATGGTGATCGCCTGCGCCGGGCAGATCGCCTCGCACAATTTGCAGGCGATGCAGCGTTCCTCGCCGTTCGGATAGCGGCGCAGCGCATGCTCGCCGCGAAAGCGCGGGCTGGTCGGCCCCTTTTCGTGCGGGTAGTTGATCGTCTCCTTCGGCGCGAAGAACTGGCGCATCGACAGGAAGAAGGCGCTGACGAAATCCTGCAGCAGCAGCGATTTTGCGGCTTGAGACAGCGTGCTCATTCAGCACCCCCAAAAATCTGTTGCAGCGACTGCGCCGAGAAATCCGAAAAAGACAGGCATCAGGAAACGGTATGCAAGTCTCGTAACAGACCCCAAAACCTGCTTGTCCCAGCCAAACACCAGCACTCGGTAGTTTGCTGCCAACCTTTGGTCCTGTTGCCGCAAAACGTAGGGCAGCACAACGACGTTGCCAAAGAGCGCAACAAGCACACCGATAACTGTCCCCAGAAAACCAACGGTCAGATTGCCCATCACGCAAACCCCGTGATCTTGAGGAACGCGGCGACAATCACCACCATCGCCAGCGAGATCGGCAGGAAGACCTTCCAGCCGAGCCGCATCAGCTGGTCGTAGCGGTATCGCGGCACGAAAGCCTTCACCATCGAGATCATGAAGAACACCAGGCAGACCTTGAGCACGAACCAGATCAGCCCCGGCACCCAGGTGAAGGGAGCGAAATCGAAGGGCGGCAGCCAGCCGCCGAGAAACAGGATGGTGGCCAGCGCGCACATCAGCACGATAGCGACATACTCGCCGAGGAAGAACAGCAGGAACGGCGTCGACGAATATTCGACCATGTGGCCGGCGACGAGTTCCGATTCGGCTTCCACCAGGTCGAAAGGCGGGCGGTTGGTTTCGGCCAGCGCCGAGATGAAGAATATGACGAACATCGGGAACAGCGACAGCCAATGCCAGTCGAGGAAAGTGTTGGGCAGGCCAACCCTTGTGCCCAGACCGTCCTGCTGCGACAGCACGATGTCGGACAGGTTGAGCGAGCCGACGCAAAGCAGCACGGTGACGATGACGAAGCCGATCGAGACCTCGTAGGACACCATCTGCGCCGCCGAGCGCAGCGCGCCGAGGAACGGATATTTCGAGTTGGACGCCCAGCCGCCCATGATCACGCCATAGACCTCGAGCGAGGAGATGGCGAAGACATAGAGGATGCCGACATTGACGTTGGCGATCGCCCAGCCGTCGTTGACCGGGATCACCGCCCAGGCCGAGATCGCCAAAACCGCCGAAACCAAAGGCGCCAGCAGAAAAACGCCCTTGTTGGCGCCGGACGGAATCACCGGCTCCTTGAACACGAACTTCAGAAGGTCGGCGAAAGCCTGCAGCGTGCCCCATGGGCCGACGACGTTCGGGCCGCGGCGCAACTGCACCGCCGCCCAGATCTTGCGGTCCGCGTACAGGATATAGGCGACGAAGATCAACAGCACGACGATCAGCACGACCGACTTCAACAGGATGAGCAGCGCCGGCAGCACGTAGAAGGAGACGAAGGTGTCCATGTTTATTCCGCCGCCTGCTGAAAACCGTTTTTCGCCAGCGCCGAGCATTCCGCCATCACCGCGGAAGCCCGCGCGATCGGGTTGGTCAGGTAGAAATCCTTGACCGGCGAGGTGAAGGCGCCCTTGCCAAGCCGCCCGCCGAGCTTCGCCACCCTGGCGACATCGTCAGCGTTGCCGGCCGCCACCTGGTCGATGCGGGCAAGATGCGGGTATTCGCCATAGAGTTTCGCGCGCAGCTGCGGCAGCGAATCGAACGCCAATCTCTTGCCCAGCACATCCGACAGCGCCCGCAGGATCGCCCAGTCCTCGCGCGCATCGCCCGGCGCAAAGCCGGCACGGTTGGTCTGCTGAACCCGGCCCTCGGTGTTGACGTAGGTGCCCGATTTTTCGGTATAGGCGGCGCCCGGCAGGATGACGTCGGCGCGATGCGCGCCGTGGTCGCCATGCGTGCCGATATAAATGACGAAGGCGCCGCCGGTCCTGGCCATGTCGATCTCGTCGGCGCCGAGCAGAAACAAAACGTCCATATCGCCCAGCATGCCGGCGACGCTCTTGCCGCCCTCGCCCGGCACGAAGCCGACATCGAGACCGCCGACACGCGCGGCCGCAGTGTGCAGCACGGCAAAGCCGTTCCAGTCGGCTCTCGCAGCATTGACGGCCAGGCTGAGCTTCGCCGCCTGGCCGAGCACGGCCGCGCCGTCCGAGCGCGACAGCGCGCCCTGACCGACGATCACAAGCGGATGCGTCGCATTCTTCAACACCTGGAAGAATTTGCCGTTGCCGTCGGCCAAATCCTTCAGCGATTCCGTTCCGGCGCCGAGCTGCTCATAGTCGTAGCGCGTATCGCCGACATCGCCGATGACGCCGACCGGCAGGTTGCCGATCCGCCAGCGCTTGCGGATGCGGGCGTTGAGTAAGGACGCCTCGAAGCGCGGATTGGCGCCGATGATCAGCACCGCGTCGGCCTGCTCGATGCCCTCGATGGTCGGGTTGAAGATATAGCTTGCCCGGCCAAGCGACGGATCGAGCGCGGCGCCATCCTGGCGGCAGTCGGTGTTCTTCGAACCGAGCGAGGCCATCAGCAGCTTCAGCGCATAGATCTCCTCGACGGCGGCGAGATCGCCTGATATGGCGCCGATCTTGTCGGGCGCGGTGCTCGACACCGCTTGCTTGATCGCGGAAAAAGCCTCGGCCCAGCTTGCCGGGGCCAGCTTGCCGTTCTTGCGGACATATGGCCGGTCGAGGCGCTGGGTGCGCAGACCGTCCCAGATGAAGCGGGTCTTGTCGGAAATCCACTCCTCGTTCACCGCCTCGTTGGTGCGCGGCAGGATGCGCATCACCTCGCGGCCTCTGGAATCGACGCGGATCGCCGAGCCGACGGCATCCATGACATCGATGGATTCGGTCTTGGTCAGTTCCCACGGCCGCGCCTGGAAAGCGTAGGGTTTTGAGGTCAGCGCACCGACCGGGCAAAGGTCGATGACGTTGCCCTGCAGTTCCGAGGTCATCGCGCTTTCGAGATAGGTGGTGATTTCGGCGTCCTCACCGCGGCCGATCAGGCCGAGCTCGGAAATGCCGGCAATTTCGGTGGTGAAGCGGACGCAGCGCGTGCAATGGATGCAGCGGTTCATGATCGTCTTGACCAGCGGCCCGATATACTTGTCTTCGACCGCCCGCTTGTTCTCGTGATAGCGCGAGGAATCGACGCCGAACGCCATCGCCTGGTCCTGCAGGTCGCACTCGCCGCCCTGGTCGCAGATCGGGCAATCGAGCGGATGGTTGATCAGCAGGAATTCCATCACGCCTTCCCGGGCCTTCTTGACCATCGGCGTGTTGGTAAAAATTTCCGGCGTTTCGCCATTCGGGCCGGGGCGCAGATCGCGCACGCCCATGGCACAGGACGCCTGCGGCTTGGGTGGCCCGCCTTTCACCTCGATCAGGCACATGCGGCAATTGCCGGCGATCGACAGCCGCTCATGGAAGCAGAAGCGCGGCACTTCCGCGCCGGCGTCCTCGGCTGCCTGCAGCAGCGTGTAGTGGTCGGGTACAGTAATCTCTTTCCCGTCGACCTTGAGCTTTGCCATGTCGTCTCAAACCCCTGCGGACATTCCGCAATCTTTCTTTCCGGGCGCAGCCGAAACCGCGCCAGGCATTGAATTCAATGTTTGGCCGCGGCCAGCACCGCCGCCTGGCCAAGCCAATTGTCGCGACCGATGCGGCCCTTGAACGACAGATAATCGTCGACCCAGGCGGTCTCTTCCGGCGTCCATGCCGCGATCTGGCCGTAAGTCCAGATGCTCAAGCCGTTCAGCACCTGTTCCAGCTTCGGCCCGATGCCCGATATCGCCTTGAGGTCGGCCGGATTTTCCGGGCGATCCATGGCCTTGGGCTGCTTGAAATCCTCGGGCATCAACGCGGCCGGGGCGGCAGCCGCATCCACCACGCTGCGTGCATCATCCACGCTGTTCGCCGCTATGTCATTCACGTCCCTGGCGAAGGACTTCGCCTCGGCGATCAAGGTTTTCGTCGCCGCGCGCGCCTTGGTCGAGGAGCTTGTCCCTGATTCCGAAAAGCGTTCGATCCTGGCATCGAAATCGTCGACCATCGGCTGGAAGAGCCGCTGCGAGGCCTCGGCGGCACCCGAGAGCACGCCCATCCACACCCCAAAGGCGTGATTGGCAAGCCCGATGCCAAGCGCCGACATCGCTGCCGCACCCGCGACAGGGTGCGCCAGGAGATTGACGGCGCTGGCCATCTCCTTCGGCATCATCCTGGTCAGGTCCTGGTTCATTTTTTCGAACGGGTCCAAATCTGGCATCAAATGATCGAGTCTCGAATTCAGCGACATAGGTGGTCTCCTGGTCGTTTCTTCCGTATGCCCCGGCCTGTTTCCTCAAATCGGGCTCTTGCCCGTATCTCAAATCGGGCACTTGCCCGCTTCCAATTCGTCTCTATTCCGCCGCCACCATCACCGGCTCTGCCCGGTGCGCATTGCGCGAAAACTCGTCGATACGCCGCTCTACTTCGCCGCGGAAATGCCGCATCAGGCCCTGGATCGGCCAGGCCGCCGCATCACCCAGCGCGCAGATCGTGTGGCCTTCGACCTGTTTGGTCACGTCGAGCAGCATGTCGATCTCGCGCTTCTGCGCCTCGCCGCGCACCAGCCGCTCCATCACCCGCCACATCCAGCCGGTGCCTTCGCGGCACGGCGTGCACTGGCCGCAGCTCTCGTGCTTGTAGAAGTAGGAAAGCCGGGCAATCGCCTTCACGATATCGGTCGATTTGTCCATGACGATGACAGCCGCCGTGCCGAGACCCGATTTCAGGTCGCGCAGCGCATCAAAATCCATCGGCGCGTCGATGATCTGCTCCGCCGGCACCAGCGGCACCGAAGCGCCGCCAGGAATGACCGCCAGCAGATTGTCCCAGCCGCCGCGAATGCCGCCGCAATGCGTTTCGATCAGCTCGCGGAACGGGATCGACATCGCCTCTTCGACGGTGCACGGAGTGTTGACGTGGCCCGAAACGCAGAACAGCTTGGTGCCGACGTTGTTGGGCCGGCCGAAGGACGAGAACCAGGCGGCGCCGCGGCGCAAAATGGTCGGCGCCACCGCGATCGACTCGACATTGTTGACCGTTGTCGGGCAGCCATAGAGGCCGACATTGGCCGGAAACGGCGGCTTCAGCCGCGGTTGGCCCTTCTTGCCTTCGAGGCTTTCGAGCAGCGCCGTTTCCTCGCCGCAGATATAGGCGCCGGCGCCATGATGCATGTAGATGTCGAAATCGTATCCGGAGGTATTGTTCTTGCCGATCAGCTTGGCCGCATAGGCCTCGTCGATAGCGCGCTGCAGCGCCTCGCGCTCGCGGATGAACTCGCCGCGCACATAGATGTAGGCGGCCATCGCGCCCATGGCGAAGCCGGCGATCAGGCAGCCCTCGACCAGCGTGTGCGGGTCATGTCGCAATATGTCGCGGTCCTTGCAGGTGCCGGGCTCGGATTCGTCGGCGTTGACGACGAGATAGCTCGGCCGGCCGTCACTCTGCTTGGGCATGAACGACCATTTTAGCCCGGTCGGGAAGCCGGCGCCGCCGCGGCCGCGCAGGCCTGATGCCTTCATCTCGTTGACGATCCAGTCGCGTCCCTTGGCGATGATGCCGGGCGTGTTGTCCCAAGCGCCGCGCGCCATCGCACCGGCCAGCGACTTGTCGAAGCGGCCGTAGATGTTGTTGAAGATGCGGTCTTTGTCCTGAAGCATTGTTCGTCCCTCAGACCGGTTTCTTGCCGAAGACGCGGATATATTCGGCGACCCCGCCCTTGGCCAGCGCCTTGGCCTGCTTGACCCAGTCTTCGCGCTCGATGCGGCCGTGGAAACTGAGATAGCCATCGACCCACTCGCGCTCGGCCTTCTTCCATGACGCGACTTGCGCGTAGGTGAAGATACCAAGTGAATGCAGGATGCCTTCGATTTTCGGGCCGACGCCCGAGATCAGCTTGAGATCGTCGACCAGTGCCGGCCTCGCGATGCCGGCCGGGCGGTTCTTGTCCTCAAGCGAAGGCTTGGCTGGCTTGATGACCTTTTTGCCGGCAGCGCCGATCGGCGCTTCCTTCAACTCCGGCGCCTTGAAAGCAGCCGCTGGCTCAGCCTTGACTATCGGACCGCTGCGCTGTTTCAAAACCTTTTCGACTTCCGGCGCGGCCTTGTTGGCATTGGCGGCCGAATGCCGCGGTGCTCTGACGCTCGCCGCCTTTTCCGTCTCTGGTGCGACCTTTGCCGGAGAAGGCGTCTCCAGCGCCGGGCTGGTTTCGGGCGCATCGGTCTTCGGCTTGCTGGCTTTCGACGGCGCGACCGGGGCCGCCGGTGCCTGTGCGGCCGGAGCCGCCGGCGTCGCGACAATTGCCGCTGGTGCAGCCGCCCTGGCGGCCTTGGCAGCCGCCTTGGCTTCCCTATCGCGGGTCGTCTTCAGGATTGCCTTTTCGCTCTTCAGCGTCGTCAGGCCGGTAATTGGCTCGGAGGTGATGCGGCCGTTCTGCGGCCCCGGCGTCACCGAGGCGCCCTTGCCGGCATCATAGAGGTCGATGATCTCGGCAAGCCGCTCCGGCGTCAGATCCTCGAAAGTGTCCTTGAAAATCATCACCATCGGCGCGTTGACGCAGGCGCCAAGGCATTCAACCTCTTCCCACGACAGCGTGCCCTTGTCGTTGGTGTGGAACTGGTCGTGATGGATTTTCGAGCGGCATACATCCATCAGCGCTTCCGAGCCGCGCAGCATGCAGGGCGTGGTGCCGCAGACCTGGATATGCGCGCGGGTGCCGACCGGATTGAGCTGGTACTGCGTGTAAAAAGTCGCAACTTCGAGCCCCCTGATATAGGGCATGCCGAGCATGTCGGAGATCGTCTCGATCGCCGCCTTGGTCACCCAGCCTTCCTGCTCCTGCGCCAGCATCAGCAACGGGATGATCGCCGACTGCTCGCGGCCCTTCGGATACTTCTTGATCCATTGCTTGGCCGCTGCCGCATTCGCCCGGTTGAAGGCGAAGGAGGCTGGCTGGAGGCTGGCTTCTGCGAGACGGCGGACTGACATTTAGCGATCGACCTCACCAAACACGATGTCGAGGGAGCCGAGAACGGCGGTGACGTCGGCCAGCATGTGGCCGCGGCACAAAAAATCCATGGCTTGCAGATGCGCGAAGCCGGGCGCGCGCAGCTTGCAGCGATAGGGTTTGTTGGTGCCGTCCGAGACCAGATAGACGCCGAACTCGCCCTTTGGCGCTTCGACCGCCGCATAGACCTCGCCCGCCGGCACGCGGTAGCCCTCGGTGTAGAGCTTGAAGTGATGGATCAGTGCTTCCATCGAGCGCTTCATCGCCGCGCGCTTCGGCGGCACCACCTTGCCGTCGAGGTTCGACACCGGCCCGCTGCCTTCCTTGCCGAGCAGCAGGTCGATGCACTGGCGCATTATTTTCGCCGACTGGCGCATCTCTTCCATGCGCACGAGATAACGGTCGTAGCAGTCGCCGTTCTTGCCGATCGGAATGTCGAAATCCATCTCGGCATAGCATTCATAAGGCTGCGACTTGCGCAGGTCCCAGGCGACGCCGGAGCCACGCACCATGACGCCCGAAAAACCCCAGGCCCAGGCGTCGGCCAGCGACACGGTGCCGATGTCGACATTGCGCTGCTTGAAGATGCGGTTGCCGGTCAGCAGTGCGTCGAGGTCGTCGAGCGATTTCAGGAACGGATCGATCCAGTTGCCGATATCCTCGACCAGCTGCTGCGGCAGGTCCTGGTGAACGCCGCCGGGCCGAAAATAGGCTGCATGCATGCGCGAGCCGCTGGCCCGCTCATAGAACACCATGAGCTTTTCGCGCTCGACAAAACCCCAGAGAGGCGGCGTCAGCGCTCCGACATCCATCGCCTGCGTCGTCACATTGAGGATGTGCGACATGATGCGGCCGATCTCGCAATAGAGCACGCGGATCAGCTGGCCGCGCTTCGGCACCTCGATGCCGAGCAGCCGCTCTGCGGCAAGCGCAAAGGCATGCTCCTGGTTCATCGGCGCGCAATAGTCGAGCCGATCGAGATAGGGCACGGCCTGCAGATAGGTCTTGGCTTCTATCAGCTTCTCGGTGCCGCGATGCAACAGCCCGATATGCGGATCGACGCGATCGACGACTTCGCCATCGAGTTCTAGCACAAGACGCAAAACGCCATGGGCAGCAGGGTGCTGAGGCCCAAAGTTGATATTGAAGTTGCGGACGGAAGTTTCAGCCATTCTGGCGTCTCAATTCGTCTTGGCTTTTTCGTCGCCTGGAAGGACGTAATCCGTCCCCTCCCAAGGGCTGAGAAAATCGAAATTGCGGAATTCCTGCTTGAGCTCGACCGGCTCGTAGATGACCCGCTTGGCCTCGTCGTCGTAGCGCACCTCGACGAAACCGGTCAGCGGGAAATCCTTGCGCAGCGGATGACCCTCGAAGCCGTAATCGGTCAGAATCCGCCTGAGATCGGGATGACCCGAGAACAGCACGCCATAGAGATCGTAGGTTTCGCGTTCGAACCAGTCAGCGCCCGGAAACACACTGGTGATCGATGGCACCACCGTCTCTTCGTCCGCCTGCACCTTGAGCCGGATGCGAACATTCTGCTTCGGCGACAGCAGGTGATAGACAACGTCGAAGCGCTTGGCCCGCGATGGATAATCGGCGCCGCAGACGTCGATGATCGAGATGAACTGGCATTTTGGATCGTCGCGCAGGAAGCTCACCACCTCGATCAGATCCTGCGGCTCGACCGAGATGGTGAGTTCGCCATAGGCAAACACCGCATCTCCGATCCGGCCGCTCAGCTTCTCGCCGAGGTGGGTCGAGAGTTCATTCAGGCTCATCATCCCGCTCACCGCTCGATCGTGCCGGTGCGGCGGATCTTCTTTTGCAACAGAAGGATGCCGTAGAGCAGCGCTTCCGCACTTGGCGGACAGCCAGGCACATAGATGTCGACCGGCACGACGCGATCGCAGCCGCGCACCACCGAATAGGAATAGTGGTAATAGCCGCCGCCATTGGCGCAGGAGCCCATCGAGATGACGTAGCGCGGCTCCGGCATCTGGTCATAAACCTTGCGCAGCGCCGGCGCCATCTTGTTGGTCAGCGTGCCGGCGACGATCATGATGTCCGACTGGCGCGGCGACGCGCGAGGCGCGACACCGAACCTCTCCGAGTCATAGCGCGGCATCGAGGTGTGGATCATCTCGACCGCGCAGCAGGCAAGACCGAAGGTCATGAACATCAGCGAGCCGCTGCGCGCCCAGGTGATCAGCGCCTCGGTCGAGGTGACGAGAAAGCCCTTGTCGGCAAGCTCGTTGTTGATCTCGAGGAAGAAGGGATCATTCGCCCCCACCGGTTTTCCGGTGCTGGGGTCGAGAATGCCTTTTGGCTTCGGCGCGACGAGCGTGCCGGAATTGTCGCTCAATCCCATTCCAGCGCTCCTTTCTTCCATTCATAGGCAAAGCCGATGGTCAGCACCGCCAAAAACACCATCATCGACCAGAAACCGAGCATGCCGATCTGGCCGAAGGACACTGCCCACGGAAACAGGAAAGCCACTTCCAGATCGAAGATGATAAACAGGATCGACACCAGGTAGAAGCGGATGTCGAACTTCATGCGGGCATCATCGAACGAGTTGAAGCCGCATTCATAGGCGGAAAGCTTTTCCGGATCGGGATTGCGGTAGGCCACCAGAAAGGGTGCGGCAAGCAGCGCCAGGCCGACGACAAGCGCCACGCCGATAAACAGGACGATGGGCAGGTACGAACTCAACAATGCGTTCATGCTGCAGCTTTCCGTTGGCGGCCAATCCACTCTGATTACAGCACCGGACCCACTTGCGGAAGCGTGACAGTTTAACCACTGAACCGTTTTAGGAGGCTCTATGCTGCAAGGCGGCGAGGGTTAGCGCAGGGCTTTCGGCGAAGCAAGTCAAACCTTGTTCAAAACATGGGTGCCGGACGGCATATCCGGATAAACTGGTCCGATCCGCTCCTGTTTGATTTCCTTCGCTTTTTACTCCACTTTTCTCTCCTGACATAGATGCCGCCAAAACCCTGCTAGCATGGTGCGGAATCATCGCTCCCACCTTTGGTCGAACGCCGACAGAGTGCCGTCTGCATGAAGGAAAAAATCTCGCTCGCCATGGCCCGGCGCATCGCGCTTGCCGCACAGGGGTTTGCCGATCCTCGCCCCAGCAGCACGCCTGACCGCCGTCATCTGGCCCGTGTGCTTGGCCGCACCGGCCTGCTGCAGATCGATTCCGTCAGCGCGGTGGTGCGTGCCCATTACATGCCGCTCTATTCGCGGCTTGGCCCCTACCCGCTCGCCCTGCTCGACAACGCCGCCGTGACGCGAAAGCGCAAAGTCTTCGAGTATTGGGCGCACGAAGCCTCCTTTCTGCCGGTCGAAACCTATCCGCTGATGCGCTGGCGCATGCAACGGGCCGAGCGCGGCGAGGAAATGTATAACGGGCTGGCCAAGTGGGGCCGCGAGCGCGCCGCCTATATTGAAGACATTTATCGCGAGGTCGTCGAACGCGGTCCGATCGCCGCTTCCGCCCTGGGAGGCCAGAAAGGAGACCAGAAAGGCTCGGGCGGCTGGTGGGGCTGGAGCGACGCCAAGCACGCTTTCGAATGGCTGTTCTGGGCCGGCCGCATCACCACGGCGTCGCGTCGCGGCTTCGAGCGGCTCTATGATCTACCGGAGCGCGTGCTGCCGCCGGCGATACTTGCCCTGCCGGTGCCCTCGCCTGAGGATGCGCACCGCGAATTGCTGCGCATCTCAGCCCGCGCCCACGGCGTCGCGACAGCAGGCGACCTGCGCGACTATTTCCGCCTCTCTCCCGCTGATATCAAGGGCCGCATCGAGGAACTGGTCGACGCCGGTGATCTTTTGCCGGTGACCGTCGAAGGCTTGGGCAAGCCGGCCTATCTTCACAAGGACGCCCGTTTTCCGCGCAAGATCGAGGCGCGCGCCTTGCTCGCTCCGTTCGATCCCGTCGTCTTCGAGCGGGCGCGCACGGAAAGACTGTTCGACTTCCGCTATCGCATCGAGATCTACACCCCTGCCGAAAAGCGCCAATACGGCTATTATGTGCTGCCGTTCCTGCTCGGCGAAAAGATCGTGGCGCGCATCGACCTTAGGGCTGACCGCCCCGCCGGCGTGCTGCGCGTCCATGCCGCCTATGCCGAGCCCGGCGCGCCGCCGCAAACCGCCGCCGAACTTTTTGAGGAATTGAAGCTGATGCAGGGTTGGCTCGGCCTCGAATGCCTCGAGGTGACGCCTGCGGGGGATTTGGGCCAACCGCTTGCCGACATTGCCGCGTCGTAGACGTGCGTTGACACGACTGCCTCCACAAGCCTAAATCCGCTTCAGACGGTCTCCTCTCGGCAAAGGGAGGAGCCAAGAGGGAATGCGGTGCGAAATCTCGATTTCAAATCCGCGGCTGTCCCCGCAACTGTAAGCGACGAGCCAAGGCCGAAAACCACTGGGAAAATCCCGGGAAGGCGGCACCAAGGCGATGATCCGCGAGCCAGGAGACCTGCCGTCTAGGACATAAGAATCCGATCGCCTGGCGGGTTTTCCGGGCAAGGAGCCTGATTTGGAACGCGACAGCAGTTTTTTGGCTGAGACAGCGGATTTATTATCCCGCGATAATGACGCTTTGGCCGGTGTCACCGTGGTCGTCTGCGCCTCCTGCCGTGACGAGACCGGCTCCGACGGCCATCCTCGCGCCGGCGAATTGTTGGCCGAAGACACGCGCCGCGCCGCCTCTGGCGAAAACATCCGTATCCGCACCGTCGAATGCCTTGGCAACTGCAAGCGCCGCCTCAGCGCCGCTATCCTGCGCGACGGCTGCTGGAGCTATGTCTTTGGCGACCTGACCACGACCAGCGGCGCCGATCTCATCACCGGCGCAAAACTCTTCGCCACTTCGACCGACGGCCTCATCCCATGGCGCGGCCGCCCCGATTGCCTGAAGCGCGGCCTCGTTGCCCGCATCCCTCCCCTCGACCTTTTGAAGGATTAGAAATGACCGCTCCAGAGTCGTCCGCTAATTTCTCGCGCGTGCCCTGCACCGTCGTCACCGGCTTCCTCGGCGCCGGCAAGACGACGCTGATCCGCCATCTGCTCGAAAACGCCGGCGGCAAGCGGCTGGCCATCATCGTCAACGAGTTCGGCGACATCGGCATCGACGGCGAGATTCTGAAGGGATGCGGCATCGACACCTGCCCTGAGGAAAACATCGTCGAACTGGCCAATGGCTGCATCTGCTGCACCGTCGCCGACGATTTTGTCCCGGCGCTCGACCAGATCCTGTCGCTGACGCCGAGGGTCGACCATATCCTGATCGAAACCTCCGGGCTGGCCCTGCCCAAGCCGCTGGTCCAGGCCTTCCAGTGGCCGACGGTGAAGAGCCGGGTGACGGTCGACGGCGTCATTGCCGTGGTCGACGGACCGGCGCTGGCCGAAGGCCGTGTTGCCAACGACATGGACGCCCTGCAGGCGCAGCGCGCGCAGGACGAGACGCTCGACCACGACGATCCGGTCGAGGAGGTGTTCGAGGACCAGCTCGCCTGCGCCGACCTGATCATATTGTCGAAGAGCGACCTGATGGACGCCGCCGGCTCGGCCCGCGCCAATGCCGTCATCGGCAAACACGCCGCCCGCGCGGTCACGATCGTGCCGGCCTCACAGGGCAAGGTCGATCCGTCCGTGCTGCTCGGCCTCGGCCTTGCCGTCGAGGACGACATCGAGAACCGCAAGACCCACCACGACGACGAGCTCGATCACGAGCATGACGATTTCGACTCGTTCGTCATCGATATTCCCTCGATCGCCAATCCCGATGAACTGGCCTTGCGTGTCGCCACGGCGGCGGAGGACGAAAACGTGCTGCGCGTAAAAGGCTTCGTCGAGGTCGGCGGCAAGCCGATGCGGCTGTTGCTGCAGGCTGTCGGGCCGCGCGTCAATCACTATTACGACCGCGCCTGGACTGATGAAGACGACCGCCGCTCGCGCCTCGTCGTCATCGGTCTGAAAGGGCTGAACCGCCCGGCCATCGAGCGTATCCTCGCCGGCTGACCTCAGGCACGAGCCGCGATGCACATCCTCACCACCACATCCGCCTCGCTCGACGATCTCGCCGAGCCTGTCGATCTCAGGCAGACGCCTGCGGATGTCGTGGCGCTGTCCTTCACCGACAGCGATCTGGCCGGGCTGGCGGCGGCGTGGCAGGCAGATGCGGATCGCCTGCCCTCGATGCGGCTGGCGGCTTTGCGCGATCTGCGCCACCCGATGTCCGTCGATCTCTGGATCGACAGCGTCGCCCGGCACGCCAGGGTTATTCTGGTTCGCATCCTCGGCGGCTACGACTGGTGGCGCTACGGCTGCGACCAACTCGCCTCGGCCGCCCGCGCGCACGGCATAAAACTGGCGCTGCTGCCCGGCGAGAGTCACGACGAGGATTTGCGGCTGATCGAATACTCGACGCTGCCGCGCGAAGAGCTCGACGCTCTGCTGGGCTATTTTCGTGAAGGCGGCCCGGCAAATATGACGGCGCTGGTGCAGAGGCTGGCGCGGCTGGCGGGACAGGACGCGGCGGTCGTGGAGCCGGTTGTCGTGCCGAAGGCGGGCTTTTATGAACCCGGACGCGGCGACGTCTCCCTCCCCCTCGAGGGGAGGGTCCGGCCGCAGGCCGGGGGTGGGGTCGCCTGTGAAGTGCGCCAACAGCAAAAAACGTCGAGCACTGCCGCAACGACCCCACCCGGCCCTGCGGGCCACCCTCCCCTCGAGGGGGAGGGGGACGTCGTGCCCATTCTCTTCTACCGTTCGATGCTGCTCGCCGCCGATATCGCTCCGATCGATGCGCTGTTTGAAGCGCTGCGGCAGCGCGGCATGGCCCCCGTGCCGATCTTCGTCTCCAGCCTCAAGGACCCGGCCTCGCTCGCCTTTGTCGAAACCGCGCTTGCCACGCTGAAGCCGGCCGCCATCATCACCGCCACGGCGTTCGCCTCGGGCGCCGAGTCCGGCGTCGAAACCCTGTTCGACCGCGCCGGCGTTCCTGTCTTCCAGGTCATCGTCGCGACGACACCCCGTGACATCTGGCAAGACAACCAGCGCGGCCTGGCGCCCGCCGATCTTGCCATGCATGTCGTCCTGCCTGAACTCGACGGCCGCATCCTTGCCGGCGCCGTTTCCTTCAAGGGCGAAAGCGAGGTCGATCCGGCATTGGCTTTCCGCGCGTTCTCCAACCGACCGGAGCCGGACCGCGTCGCGCAGGTGGCGAACCGTGTCGAAGCTTTCATCCGCCTGCAGCGCACGCCGCGCGAAAAACGCAAGCTCGCCATCCTGATCCCCGACTATCCGAGCGCCCCCGGCCGCACCGGCTACGCCGTCGGCCTCGACGTGCCGTCCAGCGTGCTGGCGATGCTGCACGACCTGAGCGAACAGGGCTACGCCGTTGAAGGGATTCCGCAAACCCCGCGCGCGTTGCTGGAGATGCTGGAGTCGGCCGATCAAGGATTAGCCTTGAAGGAGTATCTGACTTTCTCGAAGGAATTGCCGCCGGCGGCCATCGCTGCCGTGACGGCCGCATGGGGGAATGCGGCAGATGAGACAGGTTGGTGCGAGGCACCCCCCTCTGTCCTGCCGGACATCTCCCCCTCAAGGGGGGAGATTGCGCTGTCGTCGCTGCTTTCGCCAATTACCGAGGATGTTAAGGAAGAGCCGTCGGTAGAACTGCCGATCTCCCCCCTTGAGGGGGAGATGTCCGGCAGGACAGAGGGGGGTGTTCAAGCGCCTACCGCGGCAAATTTCCCCTTCCGCGCCGCCACCTTCGGCAACATCACAGTGGCGATCGCCCCCGATCGCGGGCGCTCGGTCGACCGCCGCGCCGACTATCACGACCCGACCTTGCCGCCGCGCCATGCGCTGATCGCCTTTGGCCTGTGGCTGCGCAAGGCGCTCGATGTCCATGCCCTCGTCCATGTCGGCGCCCATGGCACGCTGGAATGGCTGCCCGGCAAGACCGTGGCGCTCAGCGAAACCTGTTTTCCCGAGATCGTCACCGGTCCCCTGCCCGTCATCTACCCATTCATCGTCTCCAACCCGGGAGAGGCAGCGCAGGCCAAGCGGCGCATTGCCGCCGTCACCCTCGGCCATTTGCCGCCGCCGCTGACCGGCGCCGGGCTCGACGAAAACCAGCAGCAGCTCGAGCGGCTGGTCGACGAATATGCCCAGGCTGACGGGCTCGACCGCCGCCGCCGCGATCGCCTGGCGAGGCTGATCGTCGAAACCGCGGAAAAGACCGGTCTCGCCGCCGAGGCCGGCGTCGCCGGAACCGACGCGCCCGACGAAGCGCTGCGCCGCATCGACGCCTGGCTCTGCGACCTGAAGGATTTCGCCATCAAGGACGGCCTTCACATCTTTGGCCGCTCAGCCGAGGGCGAGACCGATCCGCTGCACGAGCAGAGTGCGGCGGCCGAGAAGTCAGCATTCATCGCCGCCCTCGACGGCCACCATGTCGCTGCCGGTCCTGCCGGCGCGCCGGCGCGTGGCCGGCGCGATGTGCTGCCGACCGGCCGCAACCTGTTCACATCAGATTCACGCACCATGCCGACGCCGACATCCTTCGATCTCGGCAGGGCGGCCTCCGACGAGGTCTTGCGCAGCTACATGCAATCGCATGGCGACTGGCCGCGCTCGCTGGTCATCGACCTCTGGGGCTCGGTCTCGCTGCGCACCGGCGGCGAAGAGATCGCGCAAGGCCTGGCGCTGATGGGCTGCCGGCCGCAATGGGATTCCGCCACCGGCCGCGTCACCGGCATCGAGGTGCTGCCGCCGGCCACCCTTGGCCGCCCGCGCGTCGATGTCACCTGGCGCATTTCAGGCCTGTTCCGCGACATGTTCCCGACCCAGATCGCCCTGATCGATGCGGCCGCCAACGCCGTTGCCGCCCGCGACGAGGATGCATCGGAAAACCCGCTCGCTGCAAAAACCCGCGCGGATGGCAAGGTCAGCCCGCGCATTTTCGGCACCTCGCCCGGCACCTACGGCGCCGGCGTCGAGGATTTATTGTCGAGCGGCGACTGGGCCGCGCGCGAAGAGATCGGCCGCGCCTATCTCGACGCCACCTCGCATGCCTATGGCGGCGCCGACGGGGAAGGGATTTCAGCGCCAGGCGCTTTTGAGGACCGTGTCGCCGAGGCCGACCTTCTCGTCCATACGGGAGACGATCCCGGCCGCGATATTTTGGAAGGCTCCGCCGATGTCGCCTTCATCGGCGGTTTTTCAGCGGCGCTTGCGGCACTCGGCAAGAACGCCGACGTCATCGTGCTCGACACCACGGATCCGCAAAAGCCGAAGCCGCGCTCGGTTGGAGAAGCCGTATCTCGGGTCGTTCGCGCCCGCGCGGTCAACCCGCGCTTCATCGCCGGCCAGATGCGGCACGGGCCGCGCGGTGCCTCGGAATTCGCCGAGACAGTCGACCGTCTCGTCGGTTTCGCCGAGACCACCCATGCCATACCTGGCAGGCTGATCGAGGCCGTGCATGACGCCTATCTCGGCGATCTCGAGGTGCGCGCCTTCATCCTGCGCGAAAATCCGGCGGCCGCGAAGGCGATTGCCGAGCGGTTTCTGTCGGCGCGGCGGCGCGGTCTCTGGCATCCGCTGCGCAATTCCATCGATGACGATCTCGCCGCACTGATCGCCGAGGCGCAGGCGCTAGGGGTGGCCGCATGAACGTCTTCTCCCGACGCGGCGCCTGCCCCGCTTTGTCCGCGCCGATGCAGACCGGCGACGGGCTTCTGGTGCGGCTCAACCCGGTCGCTGGAGGACTCTTGCCGAAGTCCTTGATCGGTCTCGGTGAATCCGCCTTGCGGCACGGCAACGGCATCATCGAAGTGACCGCGCGCGGCAGCCTGCAGATCCGCGGCTTGACGCCGGCCAGCGCCCGGCTGCTGGCAATGGAGGTCGACGCGCTCGGCATCGCCGTGCGCACCGGCGTGCCGGTGGAGATTGGACCGCTGGCGGGGCTGGATCCAGAAGAAGTTGCTGACCCGCGCCCATTAGCCGAACGCATTCGGGCGGCGATCGAAGAAGCCGGGCTAACGCCGCGTCTTGGCCCGAAGGTTTCTGTCATTGTCGACGGCGGCGGACAGCTGGCTATGGATGTGGTGACGGCCGATGTGCGACTGGCTGCGGTCAGAACCGACGCGGCCGTCGCTTGGCTGTTAGCTGTTGCTGGCGACAGGGAAAATGCGGCGCCGCTCGCTATGGTCGAGGAAGATGCTGCCTGCGATATCGCCGTCGCAATTCTGAGGATGGTTGCCGAAAAAGGGCGCGAAGCCCATGCACGGGATTTGACGGAGAGGCAGTTAATATCTCTCGCAAGTTGGCATTCCACGGCGCCCCCCTCTGTCCTGCCGGACATCTCCCCCACGAGGGGGGAGATTTCGCCCTCGTCTCCGCTTTCGCCAATCGCTGGAGGTGCTAAGGGGGAGCCGCCGGCGAAGCTGCCGATCTCCCCCCAAGTGGGGGAGATGTCCGGCAGGACAGAGGGGGGCGCCGTGGAGCGCCTTCCTTTGCCGGCTCGCTTCCCCATTGGCGTTTTCGATCTGACAGATGGGTGCGCTCTCGGCATCGGCCTGCCCTTCGGCAGCATGCCGGCGCAAAAACTCATCGGCCTCACGCAACACACCCTCACCCTCGGCGCAACCGAAATCCGCCTTGCCCCCCACCGCGCGCTGCTTTTCATCGGCCTCTCTCCGACCGCCTGCCACTCGCTCCAGCAGGCGGCCGCCACCCTCGGCTTCGTTACCGACGCTGCCGACCCGCGCACGAAAATCGCCGCTTGCCCCGGTGCGCCGGCCTGCGCCTCCGGCCGGATCGCCACGCGCGACATCGCCGAGACCATCGCCGCCGAGAACCGCGACCTTCTCGATGCCTCCGTCACCCTCCACATCTCCGGCTGTGCCAAGGGCTGCGCCCATCCAGGCCGGGCGGCGCTGACACTGGTCGGCGGCGAAAACGGAGCCGGACTTGTCGTGGACGGGACGGCAAAGGCCCTTCCTGCCGGATACAGGCCAGGCTATGACGCCGCGCGCGGCGTTGGCCGCATTGCCGCAGCGATCCGCGAAGCACGATTTCGAGGCGAGACCAGCGCCGCCTTCCTGACAAGGCTTGGCGCGGCCGGTGTCACCGAACTCTACCGACAGGAATGAACATGCCAGCCCCCTACGACTACATCCATGACGGCACGGCGATCTATGAGCGCTCCTTCGCCATCATTCGCGCCGAGGCCGACCTGTCGCGCTTTTCCGATGCCGAAGCCGATGTCGCCATCCGCATGATCCATGCCTGCGGCCAGGTCGAGGCCGCGCAGAACTTTGTTTTTTCGCAAGCTTTTGTTGCCGCCGCTCGCGCGGCACTGGCGGCCGGCGCGCCGATCTTCTGCGATGCCGAGATGGTCTCGCACGGCGTCACCCGCGCCCGGTTGCCGGCCGCTAACGAGGTGATCTGCACGCTGCGCGACCCGCGGACGTCCGACATAGCGAAAAAAATCGGCAACACTCGTTCGGCCGCAGCCATCGACCTGTGGGGCGAGCGCATGGCCGGTTCGGTCGTCGCCATCGGCAATGCGCCGACCGCACTTTTCTACCTGCTGGAAAAACTGCGCGACGGTGCGCCGAAACCGGCTGTTATCATCGGCATGCCGGTCGGTTTCGTCGGTGCTGCCGAATCGAAGGAGGCGCTGGCCGAGAATTCCTATGGCGTTCCCTACACGATCGTGCGCGGCAGGCTGGGCGGCAGCGCCATGACCGCGGCTGCCCTCAACGCTTTGGCGAGGCCGGGCCTGTGAACGCGATTGTAAAAGGCAGGCTTGTTGGCGTCGGCACCGGTCCCGGCGACCCCGATCTGCTGACGCTCAAGGCCGTGCGCGCGCTGGCCGAGGCAGACGTGGTGGCGCATTTCGCCAAGCGCGGCAACAACAGCAATGCGCGCGCAATCGTCGGCGCGCATTTTCGTCCTGATTTGATCGAGTTGCCGCTGCTCTATCCCGTAACCACCGAAATCGACAAGGATCACAGCGATTACCGGTCGCAGATAGCGGATTTCTACGAAGAGTCGGCCGAAAAGGTCGCCGAGCATCTCAGCGCCGGCAGGATGGTCGCGGTGCTCTCGGAGGGCGACCCGCTGTTCTACGGCTCTTACATGCACCTGCATGTCAGGCTGGCGCATCGCTTTCCAACAGAGGTCATTCCCGGCGTCACCGCGATGTCCGGCTGCTGGTCGGCGACCGGAACGCCGATCGTCCAGGGCGACGATGTATTGACCGTGCTGCCGGGCACGATGAGCGAATTCGAGCTGACCCGCCGCCTCGCCGACACCGATGCCGCTGTCATCATGAAGGTTGGCCGCAACCTGCCCAAGATCAGGCGCGCGCTGGCGGCGACCGACAAGCTGGCGCGTGCCGTCTATGTCGAGCGCGGCACCATGCCGGGCGGCGTTTCGATGCGGCTGGCCGACAAGCAGGACGACAACGCACCCTACTTCGCCATCGTACTGGTCGCCGGCTGGTCCGGCCGGGCTGCCGCATTGGGAGCCGAAGCATGAGTGGCCGCCTGACCGTTGTCGGCCTCGGACCCGGCAATGCCGACCAGGTGACGCCGGAGGCGAGCCGCGCCGTCGCCGAGGCAAGATTCTTCTACGGCTACAAGCCGTATCTCGACCGGCTCGACCTGCGCCCGGACCAGACCCGCGTCGCCTCCGACAATCGCGAGGAGTTGTCCCGCGCCAAGGACGCGCTGGCCATGGCTGCGCAGGGCCACGATGTCGCCGTCGTCTCGGGCGGCGACCCCGGCGTCTTTGCCATGGCGGCAGCCGTCTGCGAGGCGATCGAGGCCGGCCCGGCCGAATGGCGTGCCGTTGACGTTGCGATGCTGCCCGGCATCACCGCCATGCTCGCCGTCGCTGCCCGGATCGGCGCACCACTCGGCCATGATTTCTGCGCCATCTCGTTGTCCGACAATCTAAAACCCTGGGACCTCATCGAATTGCGGCTGCTGGCGGCGGCCGGCGCCGGCTTCGTCATCGCGCTCTACAATCCAATCAGCAAGGCGCGCCCCTGGCAGCTTGGCCGCGCCTTCGAATGCCTCACAGCGATCCTTCCGGGGACCACGCCGGTCGTCTTCGGCCGCGCCGCCGGCCGTCCCGACGAGCGCATCGAGGTGTTTTTGCTGGCCGACGCCGACGCGGAAAAGGCCGACATGGCGACCTGCATCATCATCGGCTCGCCGGAAACCAGGATCATCAAGCGCGGCGAAAGACCGGCGCTGGTCTATACGCCGCGTTCGGCGGCGGGCCCAAGAAAATGACCGACCAGAAGATGATCGACCATCGCGGCAAGCGCTTCGACGGTTTCAGCCGAAGCAACGTCCGGCAGCGTCGGCCTGCGGATCATCACCACCTCGATGCCGAGCCCCCGCGCTGCGGCGATCTTGCCGTAGGTCGCCTCGCCGCCGCTGTTCTTGGACACGACGACATCGATGCGGTGTTCCCGAAGCAGTGCCTGTTCGTCGGCTTCCCGGAACGGCCCGCGCGCCAAGAGATAGGTCGCGTGGGGCACAGCGAGCCTTGGCTCGACCGGATCGACGCTGCGGATGAGATAGTGATGCTGGGGCGCGGCCTCGAAGGCGGCGACCTCCTGCCGGCCAAGCGCCAGGAAAACGCGGCGCGACGCCGATCCCAGCGCCGTCACCGCGCCGGCAACGCTGTCGACCAGCGTCCAGCGATCATCTTCGGCCGGCTCCCAGCCTGGGCGCCTGAGCGCGACGATCGGCACACCGGCCTCATCCGCCGCTGCCGCGGCATTGGCCGAAATCTGCGCCGCATAGGGATGCGTGGCGTCGACCAGCAGCTCGATACGGGTCTCGCGGAGAAACGCAGCCAGCCCGTCGGCGCCGCCGAAACCGCCAGTGCGAATCGGAACGCCTTGCGCAACTGGGCTTTCGGTGCGGCCGGCCAGCGACAACGTGACCTCAAGATCATCGCGCGCAACAAGCTTGCCCGCCAGTTGCCGGGCTTCGGTGGTTCCGCCGAGGATCAGAATTCGCTTCATTGGCACCACGTCAGGCCACGCCGAGCAGCCCCTCACCCAGTTCCCTTCTCCCCGTCACTATACGGGGAGAAGGTGCCGGCAGGCGGATGAGGGGCGGCGCGGCATGTCAAACAATAAACAGCCAACACCCAAATGGCTCACAATCGTCGGCATCGGCGAGGACGGTGTAGCGGGTCTCGGCGACGACGCCAAGCGGCTGATCGCCGAGGCCGAATTCGTCTTCGGAGGCACGCGCCACCTTGCCCTCGTCGCATCGCTCGCCAAAGGCGAGGCACGTGCCTGGCCGACCCCTTTCGATGCCGAGATGCGCGACGTGCTCGCGTTTTCCGGCAGGCGCGTCTGCGTGCTGGCTTCAGGCGATCCGTTCTTCCACGGTGTCGGCGTCACCCTTGCTCGCAAAATTCCTCCCCAGCAGATGCAGGTGATTCCCGCCGCTTCTGCCTTCTCGCTGGCCGCCGCCCGCCTCGGCTGGGCGCTGCAGGATATCGAGACCATTTCGCTGCACGGCCGCCCGCTCGACCTGATCCGGCCGCTGCTGCATCCGGGCAGCCGCATCCTTGCGCTGACCTCGGACGGCGATGCGCCGGCGGCGATTGCGCGCTTGTTGACCGAACTCGGCTTCGGCGTCTCGCAGCTGACGATTCTTGAGGCGCTGGGCGGCCCGAACGAAAGGCTGCGCTCGGCGCAGGCGGACGCCTTCGACCTCGAAAAGATCAACCCACTCAACGTACTGGCGGTCGAAGTTGACTCAACGTCGGAAGCACGCATCCTGCCGCTGACATCGGGCCTTGCCGATCATTTGTTCGAGCATGACGGCCAGATCACCAAGCGCGAAGTGCGTGCCATTACCCTGTCCGCCCTCGCCCCCAGGCGCGGGGAATTGCTGTGGGACATCGGCGCCGGCTCCGGCTCGATCGGCATCGAATGGATGCTCGCCCATCCCACGATGCGCGCCATTGCCATCGAGGCCGATCCAACCCGCGCCGCCCGCATCCGCCGCAACGGTTCCGCCTGCGGCGTGCCCGGTCTTGCCGTCGTCGACGGTTCGGCGCCGCAGGCGCTCGCCGGATTGGAGACGCCGGACGCGGTCTTCATCGGCGGTGGCGGCAGCGATACCGGCGTGCTGGAAACGGCCATCGACGCCCTGCGCGCCGGCGGCCGGCTGGTGGCCAATGCGGTGACGCTGGAGATGGAGGCGCTGCTTCTCGCCCGTCACGCCGCGCTCGGCGGCGATCTCACCCACATCGCACTATCCCGCGCTTCGCCGGTTGGCTCGATGCAGGCCTGGCGGCCGGCCATGCCGGTCACCCAGTGGAGCTGGGTCAAGCCATGATGGTCGCGGGCATCGGCAGCCGCAAAGGCGTGAATGTGCAAGATGTTCTTGCGGCGATAGAAACCGCGCTGGAAGTTCATGGGCTGGCGATGACGGCACTGTCTGCCCTGGCGACGACCGAATTCAAACGCAGCGAAGAGGCCATTTTTGCTGCCGGCCGTAAACTCGATCTCCCGGTCGTAGTGGTGGATGTTGCTGGCTCTGAACCGTCGCCCCCCCTCACCCGGCCTCCGCTTCGCTCGGCCGACCTCTCCCCGAGGGGAGAGGAGATCACGCACGCTGGCGCCAGTCTCTTCTCCCCAGCGGGGAGAAGGTGGCCCGAAGGGCCGGATGAGGGGGCCGCTTTGCTCAGCCGTTCCGATCTGTCGCAGGCGCGTGCCGGCACGCCGTCGGTTTCCGAAGCGTCGGCGCTTGCTGCCGCCGGCAAAGGCGCAAAACTGCTCGGGCCGCGCACCGTGCTTGGCCGGGTCACCTGCGCCATCGCCATCAGCGGAGACGTGGCATGACCGTCCACTTCATCGGCGCCGGACCGGGCGCGGCCGACCTCATCACCTTGCGCGGCAGCCGATTGCTGGCAAGCTGCCCGGTCTGCCTCTATGCCGGCTCGATCGTCGCCCCGGAATTGTTGCAGCACTGCGCGCCCGGCACGAAGCTGATCGACACCGCGCCGATGTCGCTCGACGAGATCGAAGCGGAATATGTGGCGGCCCACCAGGCCGGCCACGATGTCTCCCGCCTGCATTCCGGCGACCTGTCGGTGTGGAGCGCTGTCGCCGAGCAGATCCGGCGGCTGGAAAAGCACGGCATCGCCTATACGCTGACGCCGGGCGTGCCCTCCTTCGCGGCTGCTGCGGCAGCGCTGCGCCGCGAGCTGACCATTCCCGAAGTCGCGCAAAGCCTGGTGCTGACCCGCATCTCCGGCCGCGCGTCCAAAATGCCGCCCGGCGAAACCCTGGCCGGCTTCGGCCGCACCGGCGCGACGCTGGCCATCCACCTTGCCATCCACGCCATCGACCGCATCGTCGCCGAGCTGACGCCATTCTATGGCGCCGATTGCCCGGTAGCGGTCGTCTTCCGTGCCTCCTGGCCGGACGAGCGCGTGCTGATCAGCACGCTGGCGACGATCGAGGCGCAATTGGCCGCCGATCCGATGGAGCGCACGGCGATCATCTTCGTCGGCCGCTCACTGGCGGCGGAAGGCTTTGGCGAGAGCTCACTTTACAACGCCCACTATCAGCGGCGTTTTCGCGGACGGGACGGACTGTGAACGACGGCACCGGAAACAGAGGTGGAAACGCCACGATTGAACAGGCTTTGGCCAGGCTGAACTTCAAGCCGCGCCAGCTTGAGCCGGGCCATGTCTGGCTGGCCGGCGCCGGCCCCGGCGATCCCGGCAGCCTGACGCTAGAGGTGCTGGCGGCGCTTGGGCAGTGCGACGCCCTCGTCTACGACGCGCTGGTCTCTCCCGATGTCGTGGCAGTGGCGTCGGGCGCCGAGCTTTTTTATGCCGGCAAGCGCGGCGGCCAGCCGTCGATGAAGCAGGACGACATCACCGCCTTGCTGGTGCGGCTGGCGCGCGAGGGCCGCCGTGTCATCAGGCTGAAAGGCGGCGACCCCTATATTTTCGGCCGCGGCGGCGAAGAGGCACTGGCGCTGGCGCGCGAAAACATCCCGTTCCGCGTCCTGTCCGGCCTGACTTCGGGCCTCAGCGCGCTTGCCGGAGCCGGCATCCCGGCCACCATGCGCGGCATCAACAAGGCGGTGATCCTGGCGACCGGCCACGCCGCCGGCACCGATGATGACCTTGATTGGGCGGCAATCGCCCGCACCGGCCAGCCGATCGTCGTCTATATGGGCATGGCCAATCTGCCGCTGATATCAGCCTCGCTGTTGGAGGGCGGCCTGCCGCCTTCCACGCCTGCTGCGGTGATCGTCGCCGCGACGACGCCACAGGAGCGCATCGTCGTCGCCACCCTCGCCACCATCGCCGATGAGGCGGCCGCCGCCGGGTTGACCGCGCCGGCGCTGATCGTCGTCGGCGGCATCGTCGCGATGCGCGCGGCATTGGCGGGCGAGCCATGACCCGCGCGATCATCATCGGCGCGCCGCGCTCTGGCTCGGGCAAGACCAGCGTCACCATCGGTATTTTGCGCGCCCTCGCCCGGCGCGGCCTCAAAGTGCGCGGCGCCAAGTCCGGTCCCGACTATATTGATCCCGGCTTCCACACCGCCGCGACAGGCCTTTCAGGCGTCAATCTCGACAGCTGGGCGATGCCGCCTGCTTTGCTCAACGCGCTGGCCGGCGACGCAACTGACGATGCCGATTTCATCTTCCTCGAAAGCGCCATGGGCCTGTTCGACGGGATTCCGGCTGCTCCGGGCCGCACCGGCTCGGCGGCCGATCTCGCACGCCTCTACGGCCTGCCGGTGCTGCTGGTGCTCGACGTGTCCGGCCAGTCGACCACAGCGGCGGCCGTCGCCAAGGGTTTTGCTACATATGACCCCGATGTGCGCATGGCCGGCGTCGTGCTCAACCGGCTGGGCAGCGAACGCCATCGCCGTCTCTGCGGCGACGCCATCGAGGCGATCGGCCTGCCGGTGGTCGGCGCGATCCTGCGCGATCCATCGCTCAACCTGCCGGAGCGCCATCTCGGCCTCGTCCAAGCCGGCGAATATGAGAATTTGATGGCGCATCTCGACCGGCTGGCCGACATGGTCGAACGCTCGCTCGACCTCGACGCAATCATGGCGCTGGCGGCGCCATTCGCACCCGCGTCCGGCAGTTTCGACGACGCGCTGCCACCGCCCGGCCAGCGCATCGCATTGGCGCAGGACGCCGCCTTCACCTTCCTCTATCCGCATGTCGCCGCGCATTGGCGCAAGGCCGGCGCGGAAATCGTCGCCTTCTCGCCGCTTGCCGACGAAGCGCCCGGCGAAAATTGCGATGTCTGCTGGCTGCCTGGCGGCTATCCCGAGCTTCACGCCGGCCGCCTTGCGGCGGCTGCGAAGTTCAAGGCCGGCATCGAGGCGTTTTCGGCAACACGGCCGGTGCATGGCGAGTGCGGCGGCTTCATGGTGCTCGGCGAAGCGCTGGAGGACGCATCGGGCGAGACGCACGCGATGCTCGGCCTGCTCGGTCACTCGACCAGCTTTGCCAAGCGAAAGATGAATCTCGGCTACCGCGAGGCGCGGCTGCGCGCCGATTGTCCGCTGGGAGCTCAAGGCGCGCTGATCCGCGGCCACGAATTCCACTACGCGCAGATGACTGCCACCGGCAGTGACCAACCCTTGGCCGACCTCGCCGACGGCAAAGGCAATCCGCTCGGCGCCTCCGGTTACCGGCGCGGCCACGTCAGCGGCACGTTCTTCCACGCCATTGCGAGAGGCTAGAGCATGATCCCGAAAAGTGGGACCGGTTTTCGGAATAGATCATGCTCAAACTGCAGAACATGACACTCTCGACTCGGCAAATCATCGATGACATCGCGCTCTGCGTCGTCTTCTTCACCCGGCTGCCGCTGCCGGCCGTCGATTTTCGCGACCGCAGCCTTGCTGCCGCGATCTGGGCGGCGCCTCTCGCTGGCCTTGCCGTCGCTCTGATCGGCGGCTTGGTTTACGCAGTCGGGACCTGGCTCGGCCTTGCCGCCGGCCCGGCAGCAGCACTTGCCCTTGCCGCGACCTTGCTCGCCACCGGTTGCATGCATGAAGACGGGCTTTCGGATGTCGCCGACGGCTTTGGCGGCGGCAGGACAGGCGAGAAAAAACTGGAGATCATGCGCGACAGCCGCATCGGCGCCTATGGCGCCTGCGCGCTCGCATTGTCGCTGCTTATCCGCTGGAGCGTGCTTTCGGAATTCGCCGGCCCGGCTCAGATGTTCTGGGCTCTGATTGCCGCGCATGCCGCCTCGCGCGGCTTGTTCGGCGCTTTCATGCATTTTTTGCCGGCGGCGCGCAGCGACGGCCTCTCGGCCGATGCAGGCCCCGTGTCGGCCGAAACCGCCATTGCCGGCGCCGTGCTCGGCGCCGTGGCGCTGCTGGCGCTAGGGTTCGGTGGCGCGGTCGCCGCGCTTGTCCTGCTCGGCCTGTTGTTTGCCGCCTTCCGCGAGCTGTGTCGCAACCAGATCGGCGGCCAGACCGGCGACACGGTCGGCGCGCTGCAGCAGTCTGGCGAGATCGCAATCCTGCTCGTTGCTTCCGTTTGCCTTTCCTGACTCTGTTTCGGAGATTTTTCCCCCATGTCTTTCAAATCGCTTGATGAATTGCGCGCGGCCTGCCTCGATCTGCCTGCCGGCAGCGACGCCGCGGCAGATGCTGTCGCCCGCCGCCAGGACACGCTGACCAAGCCGCAAGGCAGCCTTGGCCGATTGGAAGCCATAGCGGCCTGGCTTGCCCGCTGGCAGGGCCGCGACATGCCGAAGCTCGATCGCGTAAAAGTCCTGGTTTTTGCCGGCAACCACGGCGTCACCGCACAGGGCGTTTCGGCCTTCCCGTCGGAGGTCACCGTGCAGATGGTGGCGAATTTCGCCGGCGGCGGCGCCGCCATCAACCAGCTTGCCCGCATCGCCGGTGCGGAGCTCGACGTCATTCCGCTCGACCTCCATTTTCCGACCGGCGATTTCACGCAAGTGCCGGCAATGGATGACGAGGCCTTCCTCGCCGCCGTCTCGACCGGCTACGGCGCGGTGACGAAAGAGCTCGACCTCGTCTGTTTCGGCGAAATGGGCATCGGCAACACCACGCCGGCGGCAGCCATCTCGGCCGCTTTGTTCGGCGGCGGCGCAGAAAAATGGACCGGGCGCGGCACCGGCGTCGACGATGCCGGCCTGGTGCGCAAGATCACCGCCATCGAGGCCGGCCTCAAGCGCCACGCCGTGGCCCTTGCCGACCCGCTGGGGATCGCGGCAGCCCTTGGCGGGCGCGAACTCGCCGCCATCCTTGGCGCGACGCTGGCGGCGCGCCATTTAGCCGTGCCGGTACTGCTCGACGGCTTCGTCTGCACCGCCGCCGCCGCGCCGCTGGCAAGATTGCACCCCGCCGGCCTCGCCCACACGCTTGCCGCCCATGTGTCGGCCGAATCCGGCCATCGCCGGCTGCTCGAGGCGCTCGGCCTGCCGCCGCTGCTCGACCTCGGCATGCGGCTCGGCGAAGGCTCCGGCGCCTGCCTCGCCGTCAACATCGTTCGCTCGGCGCTCGAATGCCATGTCCGCATGGCAAGCTTTGCCGAGGCGGGTGTTTCGGAGAAGTAATCTCCTTAACCTGAATCAAGTCTCGGCCGATTGCTTAATGGATCACGGCGTCCCTGGGAACCCGGCCGGCCCGAGCACGTTGTGGCCGGTCAGCCCGGGTTACGCATGCAACAGCTTTTCCAGGAATTCGGCCATCCGACATACGTCCCGTTTCCCGTGATTGCGGCGAGGCTTCTACTGGCGTCGATCTTCGGTGCGGCAATCGGGTTCGAACGCGAATGGCGACATCGGCCTGCCGGGCTTCGCACCCATATCCTGGTCTGCGTGGCAGCGGCGACCTTCGGTATTCTGACGATTGAAATCATTCACGCGCCCATGTTTCAGCAGGATTCCGTGAGGGTCGATCCGATTCGCCTTGTCGAAGCGGTTACCGCCGGCGTCGCGTTCCTTGCTGCCGGAACGATTTTGTTTTCGAAAGGCGAGGTTCACGGGCTGACCACCGGTGCAGGCATGTGGCTGTCCGGGGCAATTGGCGTGGCCTGCGGGCTCGGTCTGTGGCAAGTGGCGGCACTCGGCACGCTTTTGGTGCTTGTCGTGGCAGGCCTTCTCTACAGTTTTGCCGCCAAATCCGGTATTGGCGAGGGACAAGATAAGCCGATGTCGAAAGAGGATGTGTCCAAGCCGCCCAAAGGCTGAGGCTGCAACTGGAACCGAACGCGAATTGGAATCCAACCGACAGGATTGGAAACCGCCATGTTCGCAACACTCTTTCCAAGGAGCGAAAAAGCGGGCTATATCAACGGAATAAATGGTGGGTGCGACAGGGATCGAACCTGTGACCCGCTGATTAAGAGTCAGCTGCTCTACCAACTGAGCTACGCACCCACTCGCCGGTAAAACCAGCGTCGGCGGGCATATAGCCGCCGCCATCCGCCATGTCCAGCCCTGCCGGATTCATTTCCCGACAAATCGCTGAAGTGCCGCACGTCGTCAGACGAACAGCTTGCCTTCCGCCACCTTGACGGCATGGCCGCCGATGCGGGCGGCGGCGAGTTTACCGCCTTCGACGTTCAGTTCGAGGCGGATGCGTGAAGGCCGCCCCATCTCCAGCCCTTGTTCGATCCAACGCTGGGAAACACCCTCTCTCGGGCCGTCGAAATGCATGATCGCGCCGGCGAAGGCGGCGGCCGCCGAACCGGTCGCCGGATCTTCATAGGATGGATTGCCCGGCACGATCATGCGGACATGGAAAGCGCTGTCATGGTTCACGGTCTCGCGGCAATAGACATACGGGCTGGCGAGGGCCCAGTCGCTCTTGCGAGGCGCCAGTTCCGACCACGCCTGGTTGTCCAGCTTTATCCGGGCCGCCGCCTCCAGATCGGCGACCGGAATGGTCACGTAGGGCACGCCGGCCGACCAGAACGAGACGCGGTGGTTTTCGAAGCCGATTTCGTGCGGCCCGAGGCCAAGTGCCACCCCGATCGCCTCCGGGTCGGCGGACAATTCAAGCTGCTCCGGCAGTTTGGCCAGGTCGAACTCGGCAAAGCTGGCGCCAGCATGCTTGCTGATGGCGCAGCGCACCGGGCCGATGTTTTCTTCCAGGACGAAGATGCCGGCGGTGTCGCCATCGTCAGCCATTTCGGTAAGCGCGATCGCAGCGCCCACCGTCGGATGGCCGGCGAACGGCATCTCATAGTCGGGCGTGAAGATGCGGATGCGGGCGCGGTGCTTGGGATTGTCGGGCGGCAGCACGAAAACGGTTTCCGACAAGTTGAACTCGCGAGCGATTGCCTGCATCGCTCCGGTGTCCAGCCCTTTGCTGTCGAGCACGACGGCAAGCGGATTGCCGGCCAGCCGCTCGGTGGTGAACACGTCGTAAAGCAAGTAATTCCGGGTCAGCATTGTAGAAAGCCTTCTGCCTCAAATCCCAACAGGGCCCAAACATGGGCGAAATTTAATTTGATATTTGAACCATTCGGCCTGATCAGTGGCACCGATTGGGACATCACTGGTATTATAGGGGTCCGGCGTGGACCAGATTGTCAATCTGCCAAAGACGGAATCCACTTCCGATATAGAAACGGCACTCGGGCTCGACCGCCTGGGTCTGAAGAAGAAACGGCGTCGCGGCTGGCTTTATGGCCTGCTTGTGCTGGTCGCCGCCGCCGCAAGCCTCGCCGGCTACCAATGGTATGCGGCGTCTCCCGCCAGGATCGACTATACCACTGTGCCGGCCGCTGTCGCCGATCTCACGGTCGAAGTATCGGCGACCGGCACGCTGCAGCCGCTCACCCAGGTCGACATTTCGAGCGAACTGTCCGGCGTCGTCCGCTCGGTCGCGGTCAACGAGAACCAGCAGGTGAAGAAGGGCGATGTGCTGGCGGCGCTCGATACGGCCAAGCTGGAGGTGCAGATCGAGCGCGCCGAGGCTTCCGCCAAGGCGGCGGCCGCCAATGTCGAGACCGCGACCGTAACCCTCACCGAAAACGAAAGGGCTTTTGTGCGCGCGGCGGCGCTCACCAAGCGCGGCATGGCGACGGACCAGTCGCTTGAAGCGGCGACCGCGACGCGCGACCGCTCCAAGGCAGCGCTCGACAGCGCCAAAGCCAGTCTTGCCATCGCCAATGCCGATCTCAAGGCGCAGCAGACGGACTTCGCCAAGAGCACCATCTATGCACCGATCGACGGCATCGTTCTGACGCGCTCGGTCGATCCCGGCCAGACGGTTGCCTCCTCGCTGCAAGCGCCGGTGCTGTTCGTCATCGCCGCCGACCTCAGGAACATGGAGTTGAAGGCAGCGGTCGATGAGGCCGACATCGGCGCGGTCAAGCCCGGCCAGCATGCCCGCTTTACCGTCGATGCCTTTCCGGAGCGGCCGTTCGATGCCGAGATCCGCGACATTTCCTATGCCTCGATCACCACCGACGGCGTCGTCACCTACGACGCGCGGTTCGCGGTCGACAACAACGAGCTTCTGTTGCGGCCCGGCATGACGGCCACCGTTTCGGTCGTCACCAGAGAGGCCAAGGGCGTGCTCACTGTGCCGTCGACAGCTTTCCGTTACCGGCCGGCGGCATCTACTGCCCGAGCGTGGAGCCTGAGCGACCTGTTCACGGGCCGTATGGGCCGTCCACGCGGCAACCGCCAGCGCCAGGCGACGGCGCAGCCCACCGACGGCTCGCGCACGCTCTACGTGCTGGAGAATGGCCAGCCTCGGCCGGTCAACGTCAAAGTCGGCTCCACCGATGGCGAACTGACCGAGATCACCTCCGGTCTCGCAGAAGGTGCGCAAATTATCACCGCGGCGCAGCAGCGGAGCTGAAATCATGTCAGGCTCGCTGCTCATCAGTTTCGACAAGCTCTGGAAAAGCTATGGCCAGGGCGAGGCCACGGTCCATGCGCTGGCTGGCGTCGATCTTGCCATCCGCAGCGGTGAATTCGTCGCCATCATGGGTCCGTCCGGCTCGGGCAAGTCGACGGCGATGAACATCATCGGCTGCCTCGACACGCCGACGGCCGGAACCTACAGCTTCATGGGCATCGACGCCGGCCGCCTCGACCGCAACCGCCGTGCCATGTTGCGCAATCTCTATGTCGGCTTCGTCTTCCAGGGCTACAATCTCCTGCCGCGCACCACCGCGGTGGAAAATGTCGAACTGCCGCTGATCTATCGCGGCGTCGCCGCCCGCGAGCGTCATGACCTCGCCATGAAAGCGCTGGCCGAGGTCGGCCTTGTCGGCCGCGAGCACCACACGCCGGCCGAGCTCTCCGGCGGCCAGCAGCAGCGCGTGGCGATCGCGCGCGCCATCGTCACCAGGCCGACGCTGCTCGTCGCCGACGAACCGACCGGCAATCTCGACACCGCCCGCACGCACGAGATCATGGAGCTCCTGACGCGGCTGAACACCGAGCTTGGCCTGACCATCGCCATGGTCACCCACGAAGCCGATGTCGCTGCTTATGCCGAGCGCACGATCCGCTTCCTCGACGGCCACGTCGCCTCCGATGCCATGAACCTTGAGGTGGTGTAGCCGTGATCTGGGAAACCGTCCGCCTCTCGCTGCTTTCGGTCCGCCGCAACGTGCTGCGCTCGTTTCTGACGCTGCTCGGCATCGTCATCGGCGTTGCCGCCGTCATCGCCATGCTCACCATCGGCTCGGGCACCACCGAAAAGGTAAAGGCCGACATTTCCAAGCTCGGCAGCAATTTGCTCGTTGTCCGCCCCGGCCGCCCGGCTGGGCCCGGCGGACCGGGAGGACTCGACCAGGCCACACGTCCGCTCGGCAGCAAGGAACTTGCCGCGCTTGTCGCCCATTTGAGCGGCGCCCGCGCCATCTCGCCCGCTTCGCAAAAGCAGGTCCGCGTCATCTTCGGCACCGAAAGCCTGACGTCGGGTGTCACCGGCACCGACAGCGCCTATCTCGATGCGCGCGACTGGAAGCTGGTCTCGGGCCGCCCGTTCAGCGATTCGGAAATCCGCTCGGGCACCGGCGTCTGCCTGATCGGCGAAACCGTGCGCCAGCAGTTCTTCGGCGCCGGCGACCCCGAAGGCGAGATCATTCGCGTCAACCGCACCTCGTGCAAGATCATCGGCCTGCTCGAGCCGAAGGGCTATACCGGCTTCGGCCAGGACCAGGACAATGTCGTGCTGATGCCGCTCGCCGCCTACCAGCGCCGCATCGCCGGCAACCGCGACATCGACTCGATCTACGTCGCCGCCGACGACCGGACGCCGACCACCGAGCTGCTGCCGCGCGTCGAGGACATTTTGCGCGATGCACGCCGCATCCCGCCAGACCGCGAAGACGACTTCTCGATACGCGACATGACCCAGATCGCCGACGCCATGGCGAGCGCCACCACGACGATGACCGGCATGTTGGGTGCGGTCGCCGGCGTCAGCCTGTTGGTCGGCGGCATCGGCATCATGAACATCATGCTGGTGTCGGTCACCGAGCGCACCCGCGAGATCGGCATAAGGCTGGCCATCGGCGCGCATGAAAAGCACATCCTCATCCAGTTCCTCGTCGAGGCGACCGTGCTGTCGCTGCTCGGCGGCATCATCGGCATCCTGATCGGCCTGGCGCTGGCCGGCCTCGCCTCGCTGACGCTGGCCATCCCGTTTGCGCCAAGCTCGGCGGTGATCCTGCTCGCCGTCGGCTTCTCGGCGCTGATCGGCATGGTGTTCGGTTTCTTCCCGGCGCTGCGCGGCGCACGGCTCGATCCGATCGACGCTCTGAGGCATGAATAGCGCGCGGAGCGTGCGTCGCCTTCCGACCCATAATTCTCGCCTTGTCCGCATCCTGCCCTCTGTCGCCGTACAATCCGCGGTGATAGCAATTTGCCTTGGGGGCGTGGGGAACAGCGGAATGAGCAAGAAAGAACGAGTGATTTTGGTGACGGTGATCATCGAGGCCGCGTTGGCGGGGCTCTGGTGGTATCTGGCCAGCGAGGGCATGGCCAACCCCGATCATGTCACCGCCGATTTCCAGCAGGTAGTCGGCCAGACGATGGGAACGGCGATGGGTGCAGCGCTGGGTGTCGGCGTCGTGCTGTTTTTCGTCGCTGCCCGCAAGGATCGCAAAACCATCGAGAACAATGCGTCGTTAACCCTTGTCGGCAAACTATCCCCAGTCGGCAAACTATCTCTTGCCGGCAAACTATCCCTTGCCGGCAAAATGCCACTCGATCAGTGGCTTCATATGCGGCATCAGCCCGTCCGGCAGGTCATCGGCACTGCGGATGATGACAGGCCCGTCGATTTCCGGCTCTGCCTCGGCGGCGACAAAGGCACTGATGCGCCGCGCCACCTCGTCGGCGGATGCAGTCTCGCGATAGCGGCGAAAGATCACCGTGCCCATTGCCGTCGACAGGGCATAGTAGCGCCTGCCGCGTGCCGCGCCGGCAAGGTCGAGGCCGGTTTCTTCTCGCACCTCGCGGATCATGTTGAAGTCGACATCGACAAGGCCGTCGCGGAAATCGGTTGGCTCGAACGAGCCGGCGGCGAAATAGACGCGACCGGCATTGACCGTGTGCGACGCCATGCGGATCGCCACCAGCGCATTGTCGCCGGCGACCAGCATGGCATGGGCATAGGCGTGCTCGGCCCCGGCCACCTGGCGATTGCCGCGCCAAAGCATGAAGGTCGAGTAGCGCACCGCATGGCAGCGGCCGACGAGGCTGCTGTCGCGATAGCGGAGCGCCGAAAGCAGCACCACGGTGCCGTCGAACAACGCCGGGTTGACTGCGGTTTCGCGTCGCCAATTCTTGGCGATCGCTTGCGCATTATCGCGTTCGAACGGATGCGGGCCGGGGTCGAGCCTGACGTCGACGGCGTCGACCGGCAGGATGATGTTGCGCGGCAGGTCGAAGCTCAACGAAAACGATCCTCAGGCCGTTTCAAGGGTGATCGCCACCGGACAATGGTCCGACGCTTTCGGACGGTCCCAGCCGCAACGCGGAAACCGGTCCACCTCCTGGCCTGCCGGAAATATCGTGCGCCAGGGCTGGCCGTTGCGGATGATGTCGGGAACGGCGGTCGCGTTCTTGGCCGCCAGTGCCTTCGACAACAGGATGTAGTCGAGCTGGCATAGATGCCGCTCCTGCGGCCCGCGCGTATGGTACAAGGTCCACCGGTCCATTTCCGGGCGCCGCTCGACCGCATTCTCGCAAAAGCCGCCGGCGGTGAGCACGTTGAGGCAGGACAGGCTCTCGTCGATCACCTCGAAGCGGTAGCCGTCAAAGGCATCGCCGGAGATTTTTACGCGTTGCCGATAGTCGTTCATGTCGCCGCAGATCGCCCAGTATTTTTCGGCGGCGTGATCCCCACCGAAACGCTCCTCGATGATCCGGCGCACCGCTTGCGCCTCGGCGATGCGCAGCGGCATCGTCGCCTGGCGTCCGTCTAGACCGTTGCGAGGCGAGCCCATCGACTTGAAATGCACCAGATAGAGCGTCAGCGGCACGTTGCCGACGGTCAGGTCGATTTCCAGGCAGTCGCGCCGGAAGATGCGCTGGTTGGCCTGATGCCCAAACGCTGCCAGTTCCGGCGTGTGCAGGCCGAACCGCTCGAACGTGACATAGGCATGGCTTGTCATGCGCACGAATTCGATCGGCTGGCCCTGCGCGGTCTCGTTGCGCATCATCACGGCGACGTCGATGCCGCGCGAATCATTGCCGGCGGTGGTGTATTTCTGGCGGTAGCCATGCCCGACCATCTTGAACAGATAGCCGTATTCGAAAGCCTTCAGCGCCTCGATATTGTCGACCTCCTGCATGCAGATGATGTCGGCGCGGGTGGCGGCGATGGCCAATGCCGTCAACTGCCGCGTATCGTCGGATTGCGCGATCGCCCGCGCCTGCTCAAGCATCTTGTATTCGGCCTCGCTCTGGATGTCGAAGAGCGCCAGCGTGCGATCCTCGTTGAGCTGGTTGCGGTATCCGGAAAAATCGAACCTGTTCATCAGGTTTTCGACATTGAAGGTGGCGAGGCGCAGCGACATGGCGGTGACCTTTGCCCACAAGCGCAGCCGAAAACAAGGGGGCTGGGCGATGTCCATTCATGGTAAATGGAACCTTTCCGTTCATCTTCCGTTCAGACGCAAAGGTCCATGATTAGGGTAATCCTGAGCGTGGGGCCTGAATCTTCGGAGAGTGAAATGAAACCGCTCTTTATGACTACCATTCGATCGGGCATGTTGGCCTTGGGTCTTGTTTCCGGCCTCTCGGCGCCTTCCATGGCTGGGCCCATTCAGCCTGACGTCCCGCTCCCAACTGCTGCCGCGGCACGCGAAATCGTGCCGGTGCGCGAAGGCTGGGCTGGCGGCAATAATAACGTCTGGATGCGTGGCCGTAATTTCTCAGGAGCCCGGAACTGGAACCGTCGCAATTGGAACGGTGGCAACTGGAATCGTCGCAACTGGAACCGTGGCAATTGGAACGGTGGGCGGCACTGGCGCCAGAATCGTGGCCGGTACTACGGTGGCGGCAATTACGGCCGTTACTACGGTGGCGGCTATTACGGCCGTTACTACGACGACGACTACGACGACGGCGCCGCCGCGCTTCTCGGTTTGGGCCTTGGGTTCGGCCTTGGCAGCCTGTACCAGGGCTACTACAACCAGGGCTACTACAACCAGGGCTACTACAACCGGGGCTACTACAACAACGGTTACTATTCGAGCTCCCATGTCCGCTGGTGCTACAATCGATACCGGTCGTATCGCACCTGGGACAACACGTTCCAACCCTATAACGGCCCTCGCCGGCAATGCTGGTCGCCCTATAGGTGATCGACTGATGCAACGGCGCCGCCCCTCGCGGCGCCGTTTCCGTCTGGCTCAGCCTTCTTCTGAACTGTTCTTTGTCCGGCCAGGGCACCGCGAAATCGTTTCGCCGCCGACGATAACGCTATGTTTATCCGGCAGGCCTAGTTATCTTGCCGATCGCACCACATGAAATGCGACGATCGCCGGGGATTGGCGCGCGATGGCTGAAGACGAACACCGGGACAAACGCAGGCAGCGCGTCTTCAAGGGCGCGACGATCCTGACCGGCATGACCAGGTCCGAGGTCACGTGCACGGTGCGCAACATGCATGACGGCGGCGCCGAACTGAAGGTCTCGATCGATGCTCGCGTGCCCGACGAATTCCTGCTCTACGTGCCGACCGACGGCATCGCCTACAAGGCAGTGGTCCGCTGGCGCCGCGAGGACCGCATCGGCATCATGTTCACCGGCACCGAGCCAAAGCCCCACTGGCACTACGGCTAAATCCCTGAATGGCGCCCTCTGAGCAGTTGACGAAGTTAGGAGAGAGAATCTCCTAATGGTGAAAGCCTAACGCTTGGTACCCGACGCGTAGGGCAGCTCAAGGTGGTTTTCTGCCTTCCGTGTCGCCGATCGGAACGCACAGGCAGCGCCATAACCTGTCATTCGCGTCGCTTCTCCAAACCTGCCCTTTGCGCAACGGCCAAGCCGACCCAACGCATCGTTCGGTCATGCCACAGGATCCGCAATTCGCGAATTCGACGCCCGAATACACGGGCGGACATGTTGCTTAGACGTGTTTCGCGGACTTATACTGGATGTTTGGCGAGCCTGCCCCGGCACGCAGCCGGGGTGGCAGCCCGGCTCTACGGTGGAGGGTTACCATGAAAATTACATCGCTAGTGGCTCTCTTTACAGCGGCGTTGGCACAGGGGGAATAGACGAATTCACCGGTCTCACGCGTAACGTCAAAGGGGATGGCCCGTTCCATGACATGTCGGTGCACTGCCTTGGGCACTGGACGATGATCAAGGATGATTTTAACTTCGATGGCAGTTGTGTCGAAACCGACAAGGACGGCGACAACGTCTTCACAACGTTCGATAACCAGAACCACTACATCGTCGGGGGCACAGGAAAGTACAAAGGAATTACTGGAAAGGCCCCCTACACCCCGGTTCAGCTTACACGAAACGGTTGGCGGTCGAATCGGACGCGTGGTCAACCATAAGGCGTCCTGGGAGATCAAGTAGGCCTGAGTTTCGGACACTGACCTTGGGCGGCCCGGGTACGGGGCTACCGCGCTGACCGTAGCTGGGACGCGACCTCTATGCAGAAGACCCGCCGCTACATTTGCGAAGCGACGGGCCTCCGCCCCATTCCCCCATACCTGACCACGCAACTGCCGTGCCAGACTTATTGACCCATTGCGGGACACCTTATGGCTTCTGCGCAGCGGAATTACCGACACGTACTTCGTTCGCATGTTTCGATTGCATTAGCTTTAACTCACGTATTCACCAGCCACGTGAGCACGCCCCCCGAAGGCTCGCTGGTCAGGCCCAGCGGCCTCCCCCCGCAACCAAAGCCGCTGGGCCGCCCCCGCTCCGCTAGTCTTAGTCTGGACTAGAACTTCCCTTTGAACCGATCTCCATCCATGGGGCTGGGCAGCTACATCATAGGCGAACGAATCCTATAAGCGGTAGATGGTCGGAGGCGACCCGCGAAAGCGGCGTGTCATGGGCTTCGACGCTTGAGATCATTCCGTGTCGATTTGCCATGATCCGGTCGAGCGACAGCAGCGGCAGACTCGATGGAAAGGTGGGGACCGCCGGTGGCGCGGGACCGAAAGTCGTGTGCAGCGTATTCAGCGCGGAACGGTTTCCGAGTCGCCATTCGTTCAGATCGCCGAGCAGCAGTGTTGGTTTTTCGTCCGGTCTGTTCATGATTTCGAGCACGACACGGGCCTGTTCGGAGCGCGATCGGCGCAGCAAGCCGAGATGGGCTGCGATAATGCGCAGAGTTCGTTTGTCGTCCAGATCGATTTCGGCAACCAGGGCTCCGCGCGGCTCCAGCCCCGGGAGCTTTATCTGATGGACATTGCGAACGATGCCCCGTTTGAAAAGCAGAACGTTGCCGTGCCAGCCGTGCCCTTTGCCGTTTCCGGACACCGGCACCGGCACCAGGCCTGTTTCCAATTCGAGACGCAGCAGATCCAGAAGGCCGGCACGATCTCCAAAGCGATTGTCTGCTTCCTGCAACGCAATGACATCCGGGCCGATTTCCCGGATGACGCGACCGATTCGTTCGGGATCGAACTTTCTGTCGACGCCCACGCATTTGTGAACGTTGTAAGATGCGACCAGAGTCTCCGCGGGGCGTGTCCCTTCGGGCGGCGCAGCCTTCGCCTTCTGCTTTTTTCTGTCGCGAATGGATTTGAGCACACTTGCAGGAAAGCTATGTCCAGTTCTTTGCATGAGTCTGCTGCTCGTCCTCACTACCTTCAAGACTTAGCTTTGTCTCACTCAAACAGGATCTGCAATCGCTGCTTCCTGCCCTGACGAGATGCGGCGCTCAAAAAGAGCGATGGCTGCGTCACCCGAATTGCCCCCGGCAGAACGAGAAAGCCTCTAAAGGTAGGGCGATCCCAGCCACAACACTCGGTCGAACAGGCGGACGATGAATGGCCGGGCTCTCAAGGTTTCGATCGTTACAGACGCGGCGGAGGCGATTGCCGATCCGATCCGCGCTTCAATCTCCGCGGCAAAGCCTGCATCAAGAACCTCTACATCAATCTCAAAATTCAGCCGCAGGGACCGGGCATCAAGATTGGAGGATCCTATAAAAGCCCAAACTCCATCGACCGACAGCAGCTTCGAATGATCGAACGAGCCCTCCGTGCGCCATACGCGGCAATAGTGCTTCAGGACCTGATCGAATTGCGCCGTCATCGCCCGGTCGACAAGGAAGAGATTGTTCATCGCCGGTACCACGATGTCGATCTCGACGCCTCGCCTGGCCGCGGTCGTCAGCGCGCTAATCAGTTCCCGATCCGGCAGGAAATAGGGCGACATGATGCGGATCGATTTGCGGGCGACGGAAAATGCCCCGATCAGCAAGTTGTGGTTCGTTTCGATGCTGGCATCCGGCCCGGATGCAACCGCCCGCGCCAGCATCGGTTGACCGGGAGCCGCGGGAAGCGTGGCCACTTGCCAGGTGTCGCCTTTCAGGAGCTCGCCGCTCACGAAGCGCCAATCTTCGGCGGCAACCGAAAAAAGGTCGGCCACGACCGGCCCGGTGACCTGAAAATGCGTGTCCCTCGCGCTGGAGGAGCCGGCGAACTCGGCTGAGAATCCCTTTCGGATGTTCATCCCGCCGGTGAACGCAATCGTGCCATCGACGACCAGGATCTTCCGGTGCGTTCTGAGGTTGGCGTAGGGAAGACGCAGGCCCATGACAATGTTGCCGTTGAAGAGGTCTGCTGTGATTCCTGCCTCTCGCAGACGCCCAAGAATGCTGGGGACGGAGTAACGCGCCCCGACGGCATCGATCAGCACGCGAACGCTGACACCCCGCTGGACGGCTCCGGCGAGAGATTCCACGAAAAGCCGCCCGACATCGTCATTGTCGAAGATGTAGGTCTCGAGAAGGACAGTGCGTTGAGCGCCATCAATCGCTCGGCACATTGCGGCATAGGCCTCGTCACCTGTCTCCAATATCGCAATCGCGTTTCCCGAGGTCAGGGCACGCCGGGCCACCCTGTCGCCCAATGTCTTCAGGCCGGTGAAGCGTTGGCCGTACCGCTCGGCAATCAATTCCTCGGCGGCAATGTTGCGCTCATGTTTTGCGGAAGCCGCCTCGCTGGAAAGGGGCCGCATGGCGCTGATCGTTGCACGACGGATGCGGTTTATGCCGGCAACGGCGTAGATGATCGCGCCAAGGAATGGCGACAGGAACATCACGCCGACCCAACCTGTGGCGGCGCGGACGTCTTCCTTCGTCATTATGGCGTGGACGATGCCGATGGCCGCCATCACCACCGAAATGACCGCGAGGACCTGGGGCCAATGAGACATTAAGGTCTGCAACATCGCCAGGACTATCCAGCGAGCGGTTGCAGAACGCAATGCAGCTCATTCCCGGCGGCTGCCGCGACCGCTCTTAGGGCTGATCTCCCTCGGCGTCGCCACGCTTGCGCCGCAGTCACCCAATTCGTAATACAGAGCACCGCAAGCCCCCAGACCACGGTAACAAACTGGACAGAGCCACTGCCTAGTTCGATGGAACGGCTCCCCGTCGCTGGAGACCAAAAGCCACGAGCGGGCACTACAGGCCCAACTTCTCCCGGAGTGCATCAATGCGTTTAGAGGCTTCCGCCTTGCTGAGGCCGTCAGCATAGGCGTCAGGGTCGTCGGCCTGTTCGGCCAAAGTTTTCAAATAGGAGGCTTGTGCGGGGGTCATGGGGTCATCTCCGCTGATCCAATCTTCCGGGTCCTTTTCGACATTTGCCGGTGCCTCGATTTTTGGGTTGTGCCGGTCGCCCATGATCAATCTCCCTTGATGATCACCACAATGAGAATGATCATGATTTGTTCCGCCAGATTGGTATGCGTGTCGCGTCCGCCCGCGCGGGCCGGTTACGCGCAAGCGGAGCGAATCTCTTCTTGGCTATTTCATAGCGTGGATACATATAGTGGTAATCTTGCCCGATCCTCAAATCGGTGAGGACGCCCCGTGAGCAGCGATCAGGGCCATTTGGAGCCGTAACTGGCTCATAAACGACCCCCTACTCGGGAGTCGGCTTCTTCGAATTATTTGGCCTTCAGCCATGTGTTCGACAGTCCACTCCTGTAGCGGCTGTCGGCGCGCTTCGAGATAATTCCATTGAGCCGGATCTTCTCGACGGTGCGGAAGAGCGCCAGCGCACTGCCCTCGAAGTGCTCACTGTATTGGATCTTGCCGAGGCCAGACTCAACCAGTTGCCATAGCGCGTGCTTGCGCTGCAGCAGCGGCAAGGAGCCTAGATCGCGGCCGTCGAGATGGAGGATATCGAAAGCGACGAACACCAGCCGGCTCGGCTCGTTCCAGATCGCGGCTTCCAGCGCAGGGCAATCTGAAGCGCCCTGCCCGCCGGGAACAATGACCTCGCCGTCGACAATGGCAGTCCGGCATGGCAGATCGACGGCTAGTGCGATGGGCCAGTATTTCGTGGTCCAGTCGCGGCCGTTCTTGCTGTAAAGACGCACGCCACCATTATCGATGATGATCTGGGTTCGATAGCCGTCGAGATTGGCCTCGTGGACCCAGCCTTCATCTTCAGGCGGCCGCTCGACCCGAGTCGGGATCTGCGGCGGAAGAAACTCCAGCCGGCCGCCATTGACCTTGGCACGCTTACTCAATGACGCCACCTTTGACCGCGCAGCGGCGGCTAATCGGCACAGGCAGCACGACATCACCCCAACATGATGCCTGCCACCTGTGCCGAGCCCCCGCCAAGCCGCCGAGCCCCCGCCAAGCCATTGCAAGCATCTACGCACGAGGCGAATCTGTCGTTAGCTTTGCGTCCTAATACTTATCCCGGCGTACATATCTTGCTCGGCGCGGCGCTCTTCGTTCCCGACCGGCTTATTGCTGTCTGGGATTGCCGCCAGCCTACGCAGCCCTTGGCTAGTGAAGTGAGATATCCGGGCTAGAGCGGTTCGTCATTTCACGGAACCGCAGAACCGCTCTATCTCTTCATTTCTTGACTGCAATTCCGGACGAAAAACCGTTCGCACTTTTCCTAGAATTGCACTGATTGCGGACTACCTTGGTCAGTCCAACAAAAGCACCACGGCGGGATGCAGCTTCTTCAGATTCGGCAATGATTTCGACTGCCAGGGTATGTCGGGCGTTCCACGCACGACGAGTCGAACATCGGGATGCTTGCGCACCTCAATGGTAAATTTCGCCAGCAGGTTGATGCCGGAAGAGTTCAGAAAGTGAAGGTCCTTCAGATTGAGCGTAATGGAAGCGGGATTCGAGGCAAGAACACTGGCCGCCAACGCCGTGATAGGCGCACCGGCGTCGGAACTGGCAAGCCGCATTGCACCGTCGAAGAAAATTTCGCTTCCTTCAGTCCACACGCGGTAGTCGTCTGTCTTGATTTCCATAGCCTGGCTTCGCTTCATTTAGTTGTGAATTTGCGAGATCGGAATAGAGGCATATGTCTCCACGCAAATCCGATCGCTTTCGTCGGCGGCGCTGAATATCCAAGCCAGGCGTGCGCCGTAGTCGCTCATCAACGTCAGCAATCCGAGTCCGGAGCCTGTCACCTCGGGGTTCGCGGCATTCAGCTCAATTCGCTGTATCAGCAGGTCCACTGGGTCGCCAGCCGTGATGTCCGCCAGGAGGTTTTGGAACCCAGACGCAATTTTACCGTCGACGTCATTCGACACCTTGAGCTTGAAGCACTCCGAATCCATCGACGCCTCGATCAGGATCTCGCCCGGTGCACGAAACTTGACGGCATTTTCGATGAGTTCGTTGACCAGATATCCGATGCTGTGCCGCACTTCCATGTAATCATTGCGGGACGACCGGAAGCGCAACGCGAAAACATCGGCGATGAAGTCCGAGGTCGTGGCACAATGACGCCAACTCAAATCGAGAGGTCCGTCGAACAGTCGTACGCGACTGACGCTCTCCTTGATCCCGATTGCAATGTCAGGCGTACCGAACAGCGTTGTCATTGCTATGTGTGCCTTATGATCACGAGGGTGATGTCATCGTGGATCTTCTGGATCCCGATATGGGCCATCAGATCGTCGATGATCCCAGTCTTGATGTCCTCGGCGCTGCTGCCGTGACGTCTTTGTACGCTCTGGCTGAGGCGCTCGAACCCGAACAACTTTCTTTCGTGGTTTTCCGCCTCGGTCACACCGTCGGTGTGCAGCACGATCACGTCGCCGCTTCCAAACAGGATGTCACGCGTGGCAATGAACTTCGAGATGTCATTCTCCAGGCCAACCGGCAGACCCAGATCAATCGTATCGATACGTTCGACTTCCCCATCCGCACGCACGACAAGAACGTCCTCATGCTGGCCGGATAGCGTTACCCGCTCATCTTCGAAGTCAAGAAAGGCCAGCGAGAGATGCTTGTCGGTGTTCGTCCGCTCGATGTTCTTGTAGATCGCTCTGTTCAGCCGATCCAGAAACTGGTGCGGATTCGCTTCGTCGGTCTCCTGCAGCGCGCGTGCAACGGATTGGACCATCAGCATCAGCACGCCGCTCTCAAGACCATGACCGGTCACGTCGCCGATGCCGATCTTGACCCTTGACCCGTTCTGCAGGACGTCATAGTAGTCGCCGCCAACCTCGTCAGCCGGACGCATGTAGGCTGCGATCTCCAGCCCAGGAATCGCTTCGAGTTCGAATTGTTTCGGCAGGACCATCATCTGGATCTGCCTGGCAACCGCGAGCTCGGCACCGAGGCGTACGTTCTCGTCTCGCAGCTTTTCGTTGAGCGCCGAAATCTCCTGGTTGGCGTCCCCGAGCTCCCTGGTTCGTTCGTCGACGAGCTGCTCGAGGTTTTCCGTGTGAAAGCTGATCTGCTCAGCCATCCGGTTGAAAGCGACCCCCACCGCTCCAACCTCGTCGCGCGTCGGAATGCTTACCCGGACTGAATAGTCTTTCGCCTGCAACCGCTTGGCGGCCCCGGCAAGCGCACTGAGGCCTGCAGTGATCCGCTTTGAAATTCCGAAGACAGCCGCAAAGACGATCAGGAGCGAAACGATAACTGCGATGACCTGGGTGATCAGGATCCGGTTGGTTGCGCTGGAAATGCTCTGCTGCGCTGCAAGGAGGGAAGCATAAATTTCCCGTTCGGGGACGACGAAGCCAAGCATCAGAGTTTCGGCCGTGATGGACCCCGTGCTATTCCAGAGATTGACTGGGTCTAGTCGGCGAAGTGCGACGATGTACGGTTCGGCTTTGCGGTTTTCCTCAATTGAAATGTGCTTGATGACTGTCTTGTCGTCGGCGGGAAGTTCGAGCGCTGCGACAGTCGCGTGCGTACTCTTTTTGAGCGAGCGATCGAGGCCGGTAACGCCTTGACCTGCCGCACCACTTGCGATCTTGAGCCCGAGCATTTTCTCGCCTTCAGGCTTGATCGCAAGCACATTGCCGTTCGACATGGTGAGAAAACCGAAGCCCGTATCGGCGACCTTCACGCTTTCGACGATGTCAGCGAGTTGATCGAGCGTAACGTCGGCAGCGACCATGCCGGCGACATTGCTGCGGTCTTTCGTCCAGAGTGGGTGGAAGAAGCTCACTATGAGCTTGCCGGTAATCGCGTCGATATAAGGAGCAGTCGCAGTGATGTCATCGCCCTTTACGGGGCGCGAATCGGGCTCCCTGAGCCAGCCTTCCCAGCCTTCATAGACGCCAGGAAAGAAGAAATCCCAGAAATTCGCTTTGTCGTGGCCTGGATAAAGCTTGTCGAAGGTCTGCGCCTGATCGGAATAAGGAATTGTGCGCATGATCGGCCCTGACTTCGGCCCTACGTAGTAGACCTGCAGCTTCTTGGTGCCAGTTGACATCTGGCTTGTGCCAAAAATATCGAAGATCGCACTCTCCTGAATGTCGCGGAGAATTTCGGGCTTCGGTTGATGATCAGCGGCGAGGAGGTATCCCCAGACACTCATGACAGAAGTTGACCCTTGCCGGGTCTGTAACCAGTTTCCCGTGGCGTCATATGCAAGCGGCGCATTGAAATAGGGGTTGTTCGCCAACGCCTTGCCGATCGCATCTTTTGCTGCTGGATAATCTATTAGTCTCTGCATGGAGGCTGCAAGCGCGGTCACCTCGGAGTGCATGCTGCCGAACAGGAGATCGGCGCGCAGCGCCGTCGTCTCGATATAGTTCTGGAGGTATTCCTGGCTTGCCTTGGTGAGGCCGCTCTCGATCTGGTGCGTGGCGTCCCGAGAAAGCCGGTTCACATTCCACAGCGCGACGCCGCCGCCGACGAGGAGGTCGAACAGCACCGCCCCACCCACAACGATCAAGAATTTAGCGCGGAAGCTGTTAAGCCGGAGGACAGGCCAGGGTCTGGACGGTGTTGCATCCAAATCGGTCATAGCGGCTTGCGTCCCGATGCAACCCAGATCGGCCAGCCGGCATAACCCTTGGGGTGGAGCGCAGCGAAGATGTGGTCCTGGAAGCCCTGTCGGAACCGCCTGATAAACGCCGGTGTGTCACCTCGCTTGGTAGCCATCTCGCCTGCATAAACATTCTCCCATGCCGCTATGACGTCCGCGAAGTCCTGTGGATCGCCGTCGTGGTTGGTGACCATGAAGGACTCGACCCGAATGTCTTCGAGCCCCGCTTCGGTCAGGTAGCGTTTGCTCTTCGGGCCGAGCTCAATATCCATCTGGAAGTGCGCCCACAGCTTGGCGACCTCGTTATAGGTCCATTGGATGCTGTCGGCGCGTGGTTCGCCCAGGCAGTGCGAATTTTTTTCATTGGTGATGTAGACACGTCCGCCCGGCTTGCAGATGCGAAACAGTTCCCTGAGGATCAGTTCGGGCTTGTTGAACACCTGCAGCGAATGGCGGCACGTGACGAGGTCGAACTGATTTTCCTCGAGCAGCATTTCTGATGCATCGCCATAAGTGTACTCGATGCCCTTGATATCGAACTCCGCAGCCACGTTTCGCGCATAGGCGAGGCTCGACCTGGAGTGGTCGAGGGCGACGATCCGCGATGGCTGGAACTCCTTCTGCACGAGTACGGCGAAATCACCTATGCCGCAGCAGATGTCGGCCATGACGATCCCAGGCCTCATGCCGTGCCGCGGCAGGATTGCGCGCTCATGGCGCCATGTCATCTTTGTCTGAGTGCGCAGGATCGGTACGAATCCGCCTTCCTCGAGGAAGCCCTGCCCCGGATAGAATTCGCTGTCATACTCCTCGACGATGATGTTCGGTTCGATTCCGCTCAGGCGACCGAATTTTCGCGAGGTCCATCCGACGACGCTTGACGTGATGACGACGAATTTGAGATCGGGTCGAGCGCGACAAGCGTCAATGATAATCCTCGAAAAGCTGTGAAACGCAGCATTGTTCATCTGCGTCAGGCGCCTGACATTGACGTAGAGAACGCCGCGCACACGGCCGATCGCATCACGAAGCAATGCTATGCTGGGCCCAAGCTCATCGATCGCCTGAGGGCGGACCACTCCCGATAAGGAGAACTCCTGGCTGTTGGCGTCGTATTGCGCCCTGAAGCGCGGGAGAAGGTCGTAAGGGCTCAATTTTGCAAACCCTCGAGCGGAAGATCGACGACAAGCTTGATTGCATCGCCGTCGGCTTCCTCGATCCGGAGTGTCGCGTTGTAGTCGACAGCCAGTTCCAGGAGTACGACCTCGCGGCTGGGCGCGAGATCCCCAGACACCGAATTGAGGTATCGCTCTCTGGTTTCTGTTCCTGCGACTTGCGCCACGGCTTCTTCGTAGAATTGGCGCTCCTCCGGCACGCAAGGAAGTGTCAACTCGATCCTATCCGTCGCGCCATGGCGTGACACCCTGCATGCCAGTTCGCCGTCGGCATGGCGCGTACGAAAGGCGACTTCCAGCAATTCGTTGAAGGCAGAGGAAAAGAGATTTGAATGATGGACCGAGTCTGACCTGTTTTGACTGATCATCCGGGCCATGTATGTCGAGATATAATCGCAATGTTTCCAAGCGGAGACAAAAGCTTTGATTTCTATGTCGATCTGAATCATCGGCTCAAAAGTCGGCTCGCCAGCCAGGTCATGATGAACAGTTCCCATCGGCATCCTCACTTGTTCCATCAGTATTGAGCCCTCGCGGGGTGATGGCCTCCGCGACGAAAAATTTCACCGCGCCCGTGATGAGTCAGTCTCGCACCGACTCGAAGAATTGCGCGGTATCTGCCTCGATCGTTCTACAAATCTCCACTTTATCGTTAACAAAGGGTGAAAGGCGCTAGTGCGCCCGATTTGATTGCTCCATCGCCCGTACCACCCTCAGCGGGGACCGCCTGATGAAATCGCTGATCGCCTCGGCTCCAAGCGGCTTTCCCAGGAAGTTGCCTTGCAGGCAATCGCAATTCTCCTTGATCAGCCACCGTGCCTGTGCCGACGTCTCGACCCCCTCGGCAGTGACATTTATCCCCAGGCCGTGCGCCAGAGCCATGATCGATCGCACGATCGTTTGGCTTTTGAGATCGGTCTCCAGGTCCGCAATAAAGTACCGATCTATCTTCAAAGTATCGAAAGGAAAGTTTTTAAGGTAGCTTAGCGATGAATAGTACGTCCCAAAATCGTCGAGCGAGATTCGTATTCCCAAAACGTTCAGAGTGTTCAACGTGTCGATATTGTCGATCGTCTTTTCAAGCAGGACCGTCTCGGTTATTTCGAGTTCAAGTCTGTCGGCTTCGATTCCAACTGCGTCGATGATCTGAGCGACCGTGTCCGTCAGCGAACCGCTAAGGAACTGAGCCGGCGACAGGTTCACTGCGACTGTCAGCGAGGAAGGCCAGGTCAATGCCTGGCGACAGGCTTCCTCGAGCACCCATCGCCCAATCTCGTCCATCAGACCGTCGGCTTCGGCGATCGGTATGAACACGTTGGGTGGAATGGTTCCAACCTCGGGGTGCCGCCACCGCAGCAGCGCTTCGAAACCCATCACCGACGAGGGAGGCCGGATGAGCGGCTGATACTCCAGATAAAGCTCGCCCCGCTCCAGCGCGGTTCGAAGGCTGCGCCTCAGATTCTCGCGTTGCTCGAGCAAAAGCAGCATCGAACGGTTGAATGTTCGAGCGCAGCCGCGTCCATCTGTCTTGGCCGCATAAAGTGCAATGTCAGCGGCTTTCATCAACTGTTCGCCATCGGTCCCGTGCTCCGGCCCGAAAGCAATTCCGATACTCGAGCCGACGAAGACGGGAATGCCGTTAATGACGAACGGTTTCTTGAACGCGTCGACCAGCGATCCGGCGAGGCGCTCAGCCTCTGCCGGCTGCTCCTTTCCCAATTGGATGACAGCGAACTCATCGCCGGCATACCGGTATGCGGATTCGCCGTCCTGCAGCGCGTCGCGAATACGACCCGCCGCGAGTTGAAGAAGAGTGTCGCCTGCTCCATGGCCGAGCGTGTCGTTGACCGCTTTGAAATCGTCAAGGTCGATTTGCAGAAGGGCGGCTTTCGGCTTTGATCCGCCGAGGGCCGCCATTGCTTGCTGCAGCCGCTCGCCGAATCGCCGCCGATTCTGCAGTCCGGTCAGCACGTCGTGCGTCGCCTGATGGAGCAGAATTACATGCTCTTGCTCCTCCACTACGCTCCGGCCATCGCGCCCCCGTGATTCAATGATTCCCACACCATTTGAGGTCGCGAAAACGAAAGCGGACCGCGGCGCTTCGCCCGATGATCGCGGCAAATCGATGCTTGCCGGTGAGCCGCCGTGGAACACACGAAGAAATTCGTCGCGATACCTCGCATCGAGGAAGCTCGGGTAGATCTCCCAAACGGCGGCACCTGGCACCACCGCGCCTCCATATACGGCTTTGAGCTTGGTTGCGTAGTGCGTCAGACAGAAGTCGCGATCATAGAACGACAAAAGTTCGGTCGTGTTCGCCAAAAGGTCAGCGAGCAGCGCTTCGCCGGGATGTGGTGCATCGCTTGAGGAAGGCCCCTCACTCTCCGTGCCGACGGCTGATGCCTCCGGGTGCAATAGCCACCTCCATAGCCGGTGAGAATCCACGTCCCCCAGCCCAGAAATAGCATAACCGCCAAGCTTGGCAAACATACGACTCGCAGTCTCAACAAGTGTCTTATGCTGCGTAGTTGCAATGTATGCTCCGCTGTGATGGGCGGCGACATCGATGAACAGTCGGTTAATAAATCGGGGATTGGCTATAATTGATGGCGCGGTGAACGCGACACGAAAATATTCTGGTCCATGAGGCGGCTGATCTTCCCCGCCCTGTTTTAAGCCCGCCCCACTTCAACCATCCCCGATCTTGTACTCAGCTTCCGAGCGCTTTGAGCCAATGTTCAAAGGAAGAGGCCTCTTCGTGTCCGGCATGCGAAACAGAGTGGGCGGGGCGCGGCAACACCACGGAGCTTCGGACTTCGCGGGGGCTGTAGCCGAATTCCTTGCTAAAAGCTCGGCTGAAATTAGCCGCTGAACTAAACCCGACGGCTTCGGCAATATTGACAATGCGCCGGCTGTCCGCCGGATCGCTAAGCGCAACATGGGCTGCCAGAAGTCGGCGACTTTGTATGTAGTGGAGAACACCACCGCTCGGTTCGAACAACTGATAAAGACGAGTGCGCGAGACGCCGAGCGCCCGGCACATTGAATCCGGCGTCAGATGAGCCGCATCCAGATTGTTGTGGACATATCGACGGGCTCGCTCCATCAGCGCGACACTCACCAATTGTTCAGTGGCCGCGGCATGTTCTGCCGGGGGCGAGAGGCAGGCAATGATCATGCTGCGTGTTGCGTGCACGATGCGGGGCAGATCGTCAGCCGTGAGACTGCGCAGTCTTGCTTCGATGTTGTTGAGGTAGTCGAGCAAAAGGTCGGCAAAGTTGCCGGACAGAATTGAATTATTCTTTGCGTCCAGGGTCGCCGCCGCATCGGCGAACAAATCACGCGGCAAATAGAGAAAGAGACTTTGGGATTCCGTTGCCCTCCCGCGAAACGGGTAGCCAAGCGATCTAATCTCCAATTTGCCCGGCTGGTTTTCCGCTACGCGACGATCGACCTCCGTCCACGACCGGCCAGTATACGGCACAGCGATATACCAGTGATCGATCGAGCTGGATCGAAGCTTCGCAGCAGAACGCATATAACTATGTGCCGGTGCGCGCTGTTGAACGATCAGCATGCCGCCGAGGTTCCAAGCCGTGTGGTCGGCGGGAAAGCCATCGTCGAGCGATTTGTCATCCGGCAACTTGATCTCGACAAGCGGAGCCATATGCGCCTGCCAGGCGACAAATTGATCCTCTGGCGCCAGTTCGAGCGTCGAAAAGTGCAAAGGTTCGAGCGCCGGCGCAAGTGACGGGGCAGCCTCATTGTAAGGTTGAGCTTCGCGCGGCCAACGACGTCGATCGCGCTCAGTCGCCTGCCTCGCAAGCGCCTTGTCCTGCCTCTTAGCGTCCATCGTGTAGTGCCGTATCCGATTCCGGTATGCCCATCTCCACCTCAATCATGTGGTGTATCACAGGCATCTGGCAAGACCAGCGGAACGCGAGTCCACAGAGCGCCATCACGCTGGGTTACAGCAAGAAATGCATTCCGAGATAAGTTTCTGGATGCGACGATAACGACACTCTTCAACCTGGCGCGTATAGAGTCTGGCACGGTGAAAGCGTAGTTGAGGAGACAACGAATGAACGCAAAGCTCAAATCTGAAGCTCGTCGCAAGATAATTCTTGATGGATATTTTAATAACGAACCTTTGAAAGATATTGCAGCCAAGGTCGGATGCTCACTGGCGAGTTTGAAAGTCACCGCCAGTAAACTCGGTTGCACTCGAACTCCGAAAGAGGCGGCGGAATTTCGGCGAGGATTTCATGTCCCAGAACAAAAACTGCGAGATTACCGACAACTTATGATTGCTGGACAGTATAGAGCTCGCGAGTGCGCGCTGATTTTGGGACTATTGAAAGGCCCATCGTCGGTCAGCGAGTAAACCTATTCCAATACACGCCTCAGCGGTTCATCGGCAAAAAAAGCCCGCCGCAAACATGGGCAACGGGCCCTGAAAGGTTCGCACAGATGCTGCGTCGGCGTTCCAATCGCACCTGCCTCAGCCCTCATGATCTGGCTCTTTGCGAACGCGTGTTCGATCAGGTTTGCGCAGATGAACACATCGACTCTTCAAGCCGGGATGCCGAGGCCTTAGCGGTGGCGATTGTCGCAATCTTCCGAAACATTACTACCAAGGAGCGCGAACTGCTGGATGAAGTTAGGTCTCTTCGTCTTTCGAGGGGCGCAGAGAAGGCGCACTAGCTTGGCGGCGTTCCGAGGCGAATTGTCCCGCGTTGGCGCAGCCGGATTGGCGTCTGCATTGCCCCATTGAGGCCCGCCAGAGTTGTAGCCACAGCGCTTGCGAAGGAGATGGAAATGGGTCTAGCCCAAGATTTGTCTGATGTTGCGCTCACATTCGATTGTCCGAATTGCTTGCATCCGGCGGTAAGGAAGGGCTCTGCGCTAAGAACGATCGCGCATTTCAGATGCGACGGGTGCAACGCCAAGGTACGGATCACCTATCCGCAGAAGCTGGCGATCTTCGAAAAGTACAGGCTATTAGCCGCCCAAGGGACATTGCGATAAGACGATCCGGAAACGCGTTGCCAATAGCGGTGACGCGGACCAGATGCAAAAGGGTCGATGCCCTGGTGAGCCTCGCTAAAGAAATGGCCGACCGGCAACTGGCCGGTTAGAAAGCCCGGCAGATAAAAACGATGGCTCTGTGCAAGACGGTGATGATGCAAGGACTGTACGTCGTCGACCGCCTCCTCACATTCCGCGATCACGCAATTACTCGAATCGCCAAATTTGATACTATCCAATGGCGGACCCCAATCCGCGAGGCCGGCGCCCTGCAGGCATTCTACCCCAACGCCCCCCAAGCGGCGCCGGCCTTCCCCTTGTATGGCGTTTTCTGGGCAAAGGAAAAGCCGGCTTCAGCCGCTTCCGCCGCGTTTTCGCGACGCCGTTCAACTTGATCCTCGAGGCGCGGCTCTGATCCGCGGATCTGCGGCACCTGGTGGCGACCGGACTCGCATGGATGGATTTGGATGACATCCGGTCCCCGATCCGGCCAACAATCGCAACCTACACGAAGAAATGGACCATGAGCATTTTCGAAAACGCGACAAGGCCGCGATGGGGCCTCGCTGGTTTCGCTGCCGTGCTTCGCGCGTCGTACCGCATCGGACGGGTCATCCGCGAACGCTGAGCCCGTCGGGCTCGGACGCTTCTGCGCCCGCGTGCCTGACATCGCTTTTCTAAGAGATCTCCAGAGAACCAGACGCCGGTCGCAAGCGACATTCTCCTGCACGCTCTAGCGGCTACTGCGGAATGTTCCCCGCCGACCTTGTACTCGAAGGTGATCGCCGGGAAGCTTCGCGTCTCGGTTGAACCTCTGCGTTGCGAGCCGGATCCCGAACTGGTCACCTCGCGAGCCTCCACTCGTGACGAGACGATCTTTCCAGGGGTCGGAAACCACCGGCTGACCGCCTCACCTCTCTCCACTTCAACAGCGTAGCAACGCTCAGCATGCCGTCGATCACGCAGGCGAACCCGACCAACAGAAGTTTGAGATCCAAATCTGCCCATCGGCAACGCATGCCTGCGCATGCTGCCACGACAGCGAGAATACCGCGTCTGTTCAAACACCGGCGAAATCACACGGCCATTGATGTGAAAAAACCGGCGGAGCGCTCCGCCGGTTTTTCTCGGCATTGATAAAATCGTGAATTAATTCTTGGCCTTGTCGACCAATTTGTTCTTCGAAATCCACGGCATCATCGCGCGCAGCTTGGCGCCGACTTCCTCGATCTGATGGCTGTCATTGTTGCGGCGGATGCCCTTGAAGCGCGACATGCCGGCGCGGTATTCCTGCATCCATTCCGAGGTGAACTTGCCGGTCTGGATATCCTTCAGCACGCGCTTCATCTCGGCCTTGGTCTCGGCGGTGATGATGCGCGGGCCCGAAACATATTCGCCCCATTCGGCGGTGTTCGAGATCGAGTAGTTCATGTTGGCGATGCCGCCTTCATAGATCAGGTCGACGATCAGCTTGACCTCGTGGAGGCACTCGAAATAGGCCATTTCCGGCGCGTAGCCGGCTTCCACCAGCGTCTCGAAGCCAGCGCGGATCAGCTCGACCAGACCGCCGCACAGCACCACCTGCTCACCGAACAGGTCGGTCTCGCATTCCTCGCGGAAATTGGTCTCGATGATGCCCGAACGGCCACCGCCGACGCCGCAGGCATAGGACAGAGCAAGATCAAGCGCATTGCCCGAAGCGTCCTGGTTGACCGCGACCAGGCAGGGCACGCCGCCGCCCTTCTGGTATTCGCCGCGCACCGTGTGGCCGGGTCCCTTCGGCGCGATCATGACGACGTCGACCGAGGCCTTCGGCTCGATCAGGCCGAAATGCACGTTGAGGCCGTGGGCAAAGGCGATCGCCGCGCCATCGCGGATGTTCGGCGCGATTTCGGATTTGTAGATGTCGGCCTGCAGCTCGTCCGGCGTCGCCATCATCATCAGGTCGGCCCATTTGGCGGCGTCCGCCACGCTCATCACCTTGAGCCCGTCGGCCTCGACTTTCTGGGCGGTCGCCGATCCGGCCTTGAGGCCGATGGCGATTTCCCTAACGCCGGAATCCTTGAGGTTGAGCGCATGCGCCCGGCCCTGGCTGCCATAGCCGATGATGGCGACCTTCTTGCCCTTGATCAGGTTGAGATCGGCGTCGCGATCGTAATAGACACGCATTTTTCTTCCTTCCCGTTTTTGAATTCAGAGCATGATGCCGACAAGTGTGAAGCGGTTTTCGGACGACATCATGCTCTATCTCTTTGATTTGGAGCCGGATTCGGATTTCAGGTCGACTTGACCTGAAATCATCCGGCTCTAGAGGCCTTGCGGCCCGGTTTTTGCTCCGTAAAGAGCGAGAAACTGTTGCGTCGCCCGGACGGCATCGCCGCCAATCGCCGCATCAGTCAATTTTAGCCGGTCGCCGAGCAGCAGGCGGATCTGCACGTCGCGGGCGACCAGCCCGAAAAAGGTGCGGAACGCCGCTTCGGCATCCGAGAACTCGAGAAGCCCGGCCTGCCGACCGGCCTCCAGCACCGGCTTCAGGCGCCGGGCCAGCGCGAAGCGGCCGTTCTCCAGCACGATGGCGCCGAGATCGTCATTCCCGTCCTTGCGCCGGATTGGGCCAGCACGGCCAATGGCGACGCGGTTCAGCGCGAGCGAGGTGTCGCTCGAAATCACCTTGAGCCAGTCCGAAGCGAAGCGTGCGAGGCTCACCGTCAGCGAAGCCAGGGTAAGCCCCTTGCCGTCGACCGGCACCACCCGCACCTTGGAGGCCTGCCATTGCACAATTGCCGTCAACAGCCCGTCGCGATCGCCGAACCATTTGTAGAGCGTTTCCTTGGAACAGCTCGCCCGCCGCGCCACGGCGGTCATGGTCAACTGATCGCCCTCCTCGACCAGCAGGCGAAGCGCGGCGTCGAGCACGGCTTTCTGCCGCTCGGTCAGCGCTTCGCTGGTGTCGTTGTCGACGCTTGCCTGCAACACACTCTTTTCCTGCTCGATAATGGCGGTGGCCAAGGCAGTACCGTACGTTACGGTTCGGCGGTGTCTATGCCGTATTGTCGGACCCGGTGCAAGCCCTATCTCCGCTTTTTGACGCTCCCAGGCCGGAATGGCCGGCCACCAATCCGCAGGCCCGGGCGTTGATTATCAAATGGGGCAATCTGCATCTGGTTCGCGTCCTGCTTGGCGTGCTGGCGGCACTGGCATTCCTCTGGGCCTGACGGCTGCAATCGACCTTCAGCGCCAGCCGGACCACATCACTCCGGCATGGGATGACGCAGCCGCCCGAGCAGAGCCGACAAGGTTTCCAGGTCATCATTGGAGAGCCTGGCGCCGACCAGCTCGGCGATCGATCGTCCGTAGACGGCCCACATCCTGCGGCGCGTCTCACGCCCTTTCTCAGTAATGCGGATGGTCTGTCCGCGACCGTCATCGGCAACCCTGAGCTTCTCGACCAGCCCGTCCGCTTCGAGCCGCGCCAGCAGCCGCGAGACGTTGTACTGCGCAAACAGCGTGCGCTCGATCAGCTGGAACGGCCGCAAGCCGCCCTCGCCGGCTTCGGCAAGCTCATGCAGCACGTCGTACCAGGCAAGCGGCGGCAAGCCAGCGTCCTTCAGCACGTCTTCGGCTCTTTCCAGCAGCTGGCGCGAAACGCGCATCAGGCGCGCCCAGGCCTTGATGGCCGCCGGCGAAGGGTCGGCTTTCTTCGTCATGATTGCAGCATAAGCGATAGATGCAATTGCATCAAGCTTGACCGTCGATGCAAATGCATCTATATAAATGCAATTGCATTGATATCGGAGCATTGCCATGAAACATGAAATCTGCAAGATCGCCGACATCCCGGAGACGGGCAGCCTGATCGCTCCATTCTTCGGCCGCGAAGTCCATGTCTACCGCAGCGGCGAGCGTATCCGCGCCGCCGCCAATGTCTGCCTGCATTTCGGTGGGCCCCTCGACTGCAAGGACGGCAAGCTCGTCTGCCAGTGGCATGGCGCCTCGTTCGACATGGCGAGCGGGGAGCGGATCGAAGGCCCGGCGTCCAAAGGCTCACGTCTCATGTTCCTCTCCACCCGCATCGAGGACGGCGCGTTGAATTACGTCTGGGGAGAATGAAATGACCGACAAGCTCGTTCTCGTCAGCCACCACCTTTGTCCCTATGTGCAGCGCGCGGCGATCTCGCTCGCCGAAAAGGGCGCGCCGTTCGAACGCCTCACCGTCGATCTCGCCAAAAAACCGGGTTGGTTCAAAGCGATATCGCCGCTCGGCAAGGTGCCGCTGCTGCGCGTGCCGCAGAATGGCGAGGCAACGGTGATCTTCGAATCGGCGGTCATCCTCGAATTTCTTGAGGAAACGCTGGCCAACCCACTCCATCCTGCCGACCCGCTGGCTCGCGCCCGGCATCGCGCCTGGATCGAGTTCGGCTCGGCCATCCTCAACGCCATTGGTCGATTCTATTCCGCACCCACCGAGGCCGCCTTTCTTGCCGAAAGCGAAGCTCTGGTGGCAATGTTCGATCGTCTCGAAGCGGAACTGGCGGCTCGGCGAGCTGGGCCTTGGTTTGCCGGCGAGCGCTTTTCACTGGTCGATGCTGTCTATGGGCCAGTCTTCCGCTATTTCGACGCCTTCGATCGGATCGGCGCTTTCGGCATCCTGAGCGGAAGGCCGCATGTCGAGGCGTGGCGAAAGCGATTGCACGAACGCAAGTCGGTGAAGGAGGCTGTCACCCCGGACTATCCACAGCGCCTTCATGCATTCCTGCAAGCGAAGGGTTCGCACCTTTCGAAACTCATCCGCTGCAACGAGGCGGCCACTGCGCTTCCTTGACACCTGAGCGGATCGACCACGGTTCCAGCCACCGTCCATCCTTCTGGGAGTTGGTTAAGCGTCGGCAGCGTCAAAAGCGGTGCGCGCGGCGCGCACCGCGCCATGATTGAGCTCGGCCCATTGGAGCAGCTGATGCAGGGGCCCGAACATCGAGCGTCCGAGATCGGTCAGACTGTATTCGACGCTCGGCGGCTTGGTCGGGAAGACCTCGCGATGGACATAACCGTCGCGCTGCAAATCGTGCAGCGTCTGGGTCAGCATGCGCTGTGAAATGTCGGGCACCAGCCGCCGCAATTCGCCGAACCGATACGGCTTTTCGGCCAGCGCCATCATCAGCAGCGAACTCCATTTGTTGCTGATGCCCTGGATCACGTCGCGCACCGGACAGTCGGCAATGTTGCCCCCGCCGCTGCACGCTTTGTAAATCTCGAGCTTCGACTTCAGACTGACGACTTTGCTGTCCATCGCTGGTTCCCTGCGCCTGCCTACCTCCCGCAAAACTGCCTTCTTTACGAGGGTCGGTCAATTCCTATTTTAGTGCTGGTCTCTTTTTGAGACTTATATAAGCACCCGCCGCTCCGGCGCAACGACAGGACTTCCCATGACCAATACCCTTCTCGTCACCGGCGCCTCCGGCCAGCTCGGCCGCGGAGTCGTCGATCATCTGCTGGAAACGCTCAAGGTGCCGCCAGCACACATCATCGCCACCACGCGCAATCCGGAAAACCTCGCCGACTTGGGGGCGCGCGGCGTCATCATCAGGCAAGCCGATTTCGACGACACCGCGTCGCTGGTCGAAGCGTTCAAGGGCGCCGACAGGATCCTGATCGTCTCAACCGGCGAGATCGATCTTCGGGGCAAGCGGCTCAAGCAGCATGAGAATGCCGTCGCAGCCGCCAGGCAGGCCGGCGTTTCGCATCTGCTCTACACCTCGATGCCCAATCCTGAGCCGGGATCGCCGGTGCTGTTTGCGGGCGATCACTACGGGACCGAGCAGGCGATCAAGGCGAGCGGCATCCCCTACACGATATTCCGCAACGGCTGGTATCAGGAGAACCTGTTCTTGTCGCTGCCGCACGCCATTGCCTCGGGGCACTGGTATACATCCGCGGCCGACGGCCGCATCGCCCATGGCGCTCGCGACGACATGGCCGCGGCGATCGCTGCCGGCCTTGCCTCGGGCGCCACCGAAAGCACGACATACACGCTGACCGGTCCGCAGGCCCATACCGTCGCCGAGATCGCGGCCCTGGTGACCGACGTCACCGGCAAGCCGATCGAGGTCGTCCAGCTTTCGGACGAGGCGTTGACCGAGGGCCTGAAGGCTGCCGGCGTTCCCGAGGGCTTTGCCCCAATCGTCACTTCCTTCGACACCAACACGCGCACCGGCCGCATCGGCATGGTGACCGACGCGATCGAGACGCTTTCAGGCAGGAAGCCGCAATCGCTGAAGCAGTTTCTTGAAGCGAACAAGGCAGCTCTAGCCGGCTGAAGTCGGCCGTGGTCAGGGCATGTCGAGATTCGGGTCAGGTCGAGTCGAGAATGGTGGGTTCCGAGAACCGGAGCGGAGCGTACTTTCGGGTACGTGAGCCCGCCTCACCTGAATATCGGCATGCCCTAGATAGCCACCTGCGTTCCGATCTCAACCACACGTCCGGTCGGGATCTGGAAATACTCGGTCGCATCGGCTGCCGTGCGCGCCAAGCCGATGAACAGCTTGTCCTGCCACACCGGCATGCCGGAATTGGGTGACGCCTTGAGCGAGCGCCGCGACAGGAAGAAGGAGGTCGTCATGATGTCGAACTTCCAGCCCTGCTTGCGGCAGATCGCCAGCGCACGCGGAATGTTGGGCTGTTCCATGTAGCCGAAGGTCAGTGTCACCCGCATGAATAGATCGTTGATCGTTTCCATCTTGACCCGGTCACTGTCGGGCACGACAGGCTGCTGCGCCGTCACCACCGAGAGGATGACGTTCTGTTCGTGCAGCACCTTGTAGTGCTTCAGGCTGTGCATCAGCGCGGTCGGCGCGCTGACCGGATCGCTGGTCAGGAACACGGCCGTGCCGGACACCAGCTGCGGTTTCTTCTTCAACAGATTGGCGGCAAGGAAATCGAGCGGAATCTCGTTCCTGCGCGTCTTGTCGAACAGATAGCGACTGCCGCGTATCCAGGTCCCCATGATCAGCCCCATGATGCAGGCCACGGCGATTGAAACCCATCCGCCTTCCACGAATTTCACGATATTCGCCAGGAAGAAGCCGGTGTCTATCGTGCCAAACAGCAGCGCCAGCGCCGCAGCGAGCGCGGTCTGCCATTTCCATTGCCACCGCATCACCACAAACAGCAAAATCGTCGTCATCAGCATCTCGCCTGTCACCGAAATCCCATAGGCGGAAGCGAGCGAACTCGAACTGCCAAAGCCGACGACCAGCAGCATCACGCCGAGCGCGAGAATGAGGTTCACGCGTGGCATGTAAATCTGGCCGAGCTGCATCTCGGAAGTATGCTGAACTTCGATTCTGGGCAGAAGATTGAGCTGCACCGCTTGCCTGGTCAGCGAAAACGCCCCGGAGATAACGGCTTGACTGGCGATGACGGTCGCTGCTGTTGCGAGTCCGACCATCGGTATCAGGGCCCAATCCGGCAGCATCTGGAAGAACGGATTGTCGGGCACGCCCCCATGAGCAAGAACGAAAGCGCCTTGCCCAAAATAGCTGAGCAGCAAGCAGGGGAAGACGATCCAGAACCAGGCCAGCACGATTGGACGGCGACCGAAATGTCCGAGATCGACGTAAAGCGCTTCGGCACCGGTAACCGCCAGAAAAACCGCGCCGACGGTGAGAAACGCGCCCGCTTTGGCCTCGGCAAGGTAGGCCACCGCATAATAGGGATTGATTGCCAGAAGGACGGAGACATCGTCGAGGATATGCACCAATCCGGCACTGCCGATCGCCAGAAACCAGAGCGCCGTCACCGGCCCGAAAACGGAGGCCACTCTGCCGGTCCCGAAGCGCTGCACGGCAAACAAGACGGCAAGAATCACCAATGTAATGGGAACCACGTATGGATCGAACGCCGGGGTCACGACGCTCAGCCCTTCCACCGCCGAAAGCACCGAAATGGCCGGCGTTATGATCGCGTCGCCGAAAAACAGCGCGGCTCCGCAGAGACCGATGACAAGAATGATGCCGGAACCAGCCGGATAGGCTTTCCGGGCCAGCGCCATAAGCGACAGGGTACCGCCTTCACCCTTGTTATCCGCCCGAAGCACGAAGGCGACATACTTTATGGTCACGATAATCGTCAGTGCCCAGACGATCAGCGACAGAATGCCCAGAACGGCACTGCGCGGATCGGCGCCGGACGAAGCATGCAGTGCTTCACGAAGCGCATAGATAGGACTGGTGCCGATATCGCCATAGACCACGCCGAGAGCGCCCAGCATCAAAACCTTGGTGCTGTGCTTTTCGACCTCAGGATGGCTGGATTGTTCGACTGGTTCTGCCTCACTACCACTGTTGGTAAGGGCCATGGACGACACTCCGATAAGCGCGCGGTGCTCTACGCTTGCTGCGATGCAATATCAAGTGCCCCAACGTGATGGCTGCCATGTCCGCAAAGCGAGGCTTCCATCTCTACCACCCACAGGCCTTCAGGAATCTTTTGACCGTGCCGGCCATGCCATACTCCAACGCATCGGCTGTCAACCCATGTCCGATCGACACTTCAGCCAATGCCGGGATGCGCTTTGCCAATGCCGGCAGGTTGTTCACCACCAGGTCGTGCCCGGCATTGACCTCAAGCCCGGCGGCAAGCGCGGCATCCGCGGTTTTTCCCAATCTATCCAGCTCCTTTGCCGCTTTTTCCGAATCGGAATGATAGCTGCCATATGGACCCGTATAGAGCTCGATCCTGTCGGCGCCGGTATCGCGCGCGGCCTTCATGCCTGCCGGATCCGGGTCGGAAAACAACGACACGCGAAAGCCCGCCTTTTTCAGGCGTTTGACGATCGGTGTCAGGAACGCCGCCTCGGCGGCGAAGTTCCAGCCATGGTCGGAGGTGGCCTGGGCTGGGTCGTCGGGCACCAGCGTCACCTGCTCCGGCTGGTGCCTTTCCACAAGCGCCAGGAAATCCTCGCTCGGATAGCCCTCGATGTTGAACTCTGCCTTGGGGAATTCGTCGTCGATCAGCGCCCTGATCTCCGGCAGGTCGGAAAGCCTGGTGTGCCGCTCGTCGGGCCGCGGGTGGACGGTCAGGCCATGCGCGCCCGCGGCCAGCGCCAGGCGCCCGAGCCCGATGAGGCTTGGCCACGGCAGGTCGCGCCGGTTGCGCAGCATGGCGATGGCATTGAGATTGACGGAGAGTTTTGCAGGCATGGCTTCTCGGGTCCGGATATAATCGCGGCATCTATACCGCCTTTGGCGGGAACAGACAGGGGGTTTCCGGTGTTCCAGGGGGAGGTATAATATCCAGCAAGAGGAAGACCCGTGAATTATCTTGAAGACGTGCCGGCGGTTCGCCGCATCGACACCGACCGCGACGACCTGTTCGCCATCGACGTCGTCGGCCATGTCACGGCTGCCGACGCGGAAAACCTGTTCGGATTGCTGGAGGCGGCCTACGCGCTGCACCCGAAAATCGATGTGCTGGTGCGCCTGATCGACCATGAAGGCGTCGATTGGGCCGATCTGTCGGACGAAACGCTTGAACAGGGCACGGCCCATGCCGTGGAGCATGTCGGCCGCTGCGCTGCGGTCGGCGAGCCGAACTGGGTACCCAACGCACAGAGCGTGCTGCCTGCTTCCTCGCCTGTCGAGCTCAGGCATTTCGAGGCAAAGGACGAAGCATCCGCCTGGGAATGGCTCGACGCCAGACCGCTGGCCCCACGCTGACGCAGGTCGACCCCGTGCAGTCCCAGGTTCCGAGCTCCAGGGGGCTGCTCGACCGGCCTATCTGACAATCGTCAGCCGTTCCGCCGCGCGCGTGATTGCCGTGTAGAGCCAGCGCTGGCGGGTTTCCTTGAACGCCCAGCTTTCGTCGAAAAGCACGATCTCGTTCCACTGCGAGCCTTGCGCCTTGTGCACGGTCAGCGCGTAGCCATAGTCGAAATCGTCGAAGCGTTTTTTCTGCTGCCAGGGAATGTCGGCGTCCGGGTCCTCGAACGCCGCCTTGAGCAGCTTGATCTTGGCGACGCCGCGGTCCGGATCGTCCTCTTCCGGGGAGACCAGCAGATTGATGCCGGGTTTCACCGTCTCGCGCGACGAGGTCATCACCTTCCACAGCGAGCCGTTGAGCAGTCCCTTGGCTGGGTCGTTGCGCAGGCAGACGAGCTTGTCGCCGGCCTGTGGATAGTCGGCATTGAACCCCTTCAGCTCGCGCAGCCGCTGATTATAGCGACGCCGCGTCCTGTTGGTGCCGACCAGCACCTGGTCCGCCTTCAGCACCAGTTCCTGGGTAACGTCTTCCTTGCCGATCACCTGCGCCGCGCCATAGTCGCCGCGCATGAATTCGCGGCCCTCGCGCACGTCGAGCGCCAGCCGGATGATCGGGTTGTCGCGCGCCTGCCGGTGGATCTCGGTGAGCAGAATATCCGGTTCATGCTCGGTGAAGAAGCCGCCGCCCGAGATCGGCGGCAACTGGCCGGGGTCGCCGAGAACCAGGATTGGCGTGCCGAAACTCAAGAGGTCGCGGCCAAGCTGCTCGTCGACCATCGAACATTCGTCGATGACGACGAGCTTGGCCCGCGAGATCGGGCTTTGCCGGTTGAGCGAAAAGGTCGGCGACATCGAAGTCTTGCCGGTCACCTCGTCTGCTACCGATTCCTCGCCCTTCGGCCGGTAGATCAGCGAATGGATGGTGCGGGCATTGACCGCGCCCTTGGAACGCAGCACCTGCGCCGCCTTGCCGGTGAAGGCTGCGAACTGCACCTGGCCGTCGACATGTTCGGCGAAATAGCGCGCCAGCGTCGTCTTGCCGGTGCCGGCATAGCCGAACAGCCGGAACAGCTGCGGCTTTCCGGACTTGAGCCAGGTGGCGACCGCCTTCAGCGCATCGTCCTGTTGAGGAGAGAATTCCATCAGCGCGAGAGACCGGATTCGCGAGGGAAAGACAAGGAGCACCGATCATCGGCGGCGGGCCGCACCGCCTCCAATAACGCAATTTATCAGGCAGAAATCAGAACGTAAAGAGAACGAGCATGGTTCGAGACGGTCTAGCCGGCCGGGGCGCCACGACCTTCGGTCGGGCTGGCCACGACCTAGCTGGTCGGGCCGGGATCGTTCTCGAGCAGGATCGGCATGCCGTGCGGCGTTGCATGCGCGGCGCGTTTCCAGGCGGCAGCGAGCGCATGGATTTCGCCCTTGCCGGCGACCCCTTTTGTCGACAGCAAATTCTCCAGCGCCGCCAGCCAGTGCTCGTAATAATCGTGGCCATCGCTTGCGGCACCAGGCTGCTTGACCTCGGCGGACAAGGCGTCCGCCCATTCGCTCCAGGAGAACAGGCCGTTGTCGTGCAGCGCGACCGTCATGGCGAAGGCTTCTGCTTGCCATGGCTCGGCAAATACCGGCGCCTCGACGCCGGCCGGCAGCACGGCGGTGGCTGACTTCGCCTCACGCCGGCTCAAGATAGCTCTCCCAGGCATCAATCGACACGGTCAGCGTCGGGTCGGCGCCCTCGCCCCAGATCTCCGCGCCGTCAAAGACCACCGTATAGACCCATTGCGGGTTTTCGCCTTGGCCATGTGCATTGGTGTCGGGGAAGACAAAACCAGCGCGCACCGCCTCGACGGCGCCTTGCTTGCCGCGTGCGTAGCGTGGCAGCCTTGTGTGGCCGGTCGGATGGAAATTCTTCGTGCGCACCAGATCGCCCGCCTTGAACCGCGCCGGCGTGGCGATCGCCCGGTCGCAAGGGCCGCCCTTGGCCAACACATCAGGCACGTTTTCGGCCTTCAGCACCCGCTTTGGCATCGCGGCAGGGTCGACCGCCTTGCCCGCGGCCAGATCGCGGTCGCTGACGAAGCCGTGCCGCTTCAGCAAGGTTTCGAGCGCCTTGATCCAGATCTCATAATAGCTCGAGCCATAATAGTCGGCGGGATGCAGCGATTCCCGCGCATGCCGGCTCTCGTCGATGGTCCAGGCGCCCATGGCGCCGGCGCACAAGGTCACGCCAAGCGCCCGCCTTTCCCAGTCGGCATGGAAATAGGGCTCGTCCTTTTCGGGCGCGACCGGCCCGAACCCCATCTGCCCGCCGAGATCCTGCGGCCCGTTCATGCCGGCTCCCGCGCCAGTCCGGTGCCGATCATCGCGTCGCGCGTCACCAGATCCGCCAGCCGCTCCTCGCTCCAGCCATCGGTGCCCTTCGGCCGCATCGGCACGACCAGGTAGCGCAGCTCGGCGGTCGAATCCCATACCCGGATCTCTGTCGTTGCCGGCAAGGTCAGCCCGAATTCCTCGAGCACGCCGCGCGGGTCGACGACCACGCGCGAACGATAGGGCGGCGCCTTGTACCAGACCGGCGGCAGGCCGAGCACCGACCACGGGTAGCAGGAGCACAGCGTGCAGACGATGAGGTTGTGCTTGTCCGCCGTGTTGAAGACGGCCTGCATGTGCTCGCCCTGCCGGCCGGTGTAGCCGAGCGAACCGATCGCCGCCGTCGCGTCGCGTTTCAGCAAAACGGCGAAGTCCGGCTCGACCCACGCCTTCGCCACCACCTTGGCGCCGTTGCGCGGGCCGATCTTTGTCTCATAGGTGTCGACAATCACGTCGATCGCGGCCGGATCGATCAGCCCTTTCTGGGTGAGGATCGTCTCCAGCGCGCGCACCCGGGCGGCAAAAGGATTAAGCTCGTTGTCGTGGTCGTGGGACATGGCGTCAGATTACGACCGCACCGCTCCGGCCGCAAGCGCGACGGCTTGAGCATAGGCGAAACCGACGACCTCGCGGCGGCTTATTCCGCGGCCGCCTTCTGTGGTTCGTCCAGCAATTTTTCCTTAAGGTGTGTTGAGCTGCAGGTCAGGCCGAGTCGGAGTCGAAGACAGGCGGCAAGCGACCAAAATGATGGTTTCCGAGAAACGGAACGGAGCGAATAGTTGGCTACCGGAAGCGCATTTGCAGGCCGGCATGACCTGAACATCAATAAACCTACCGCAGCATCGGCCACAGTGTCGCTGCCAGCAGCACGCCCATTGCGATGTTGAACCATTTCAGCCGCACCGGGTCCGACAGAAAACCGCGCAGCGCCGTGCCGAAACCTGCCCACACCGAAACGCTCGGCAGGTTGACGACGGTAAAGGCTATCGAAACCAGCGCCACCGACAGAAACGGATGCTCCGGAACGGCATAGACTGCCATGGCGGAGATCGCCATCACCCACGCCTTGGGATTGACCCACTGGAACGCTGCCGCATCGATGAAGCGCATCGGTCGCGCCTTGGTCTCGCCCTTGCTGCTGAGCGAACGCGACATGGTGATCTTCCAGGCGAGATAGAGCAGATAGACGCCGCCAGCGATCTTCAATGCGGTGTGGAGAACCGGAAACGCAGTCAGCACCGCGCCAAGGCCGAAGCCGACGGCTAGCAACAGCACGAGGAAGCCGATGCTGATGCCCAGCATGTGCGGAATGGTTTTGGCAAAACCGAAATTCACGCCGGAAGCCAGAAGCATGAAGTTGTTCGGACCCGGCGTGATCGAAGTCACGAAGGCATAGACCAGCAGGGCAAGGAATGCATCGAAAGACATTGGCTTCCTTCCAGTCGACGCAACACGTTCCGGCATGAGGTGCTGACGATCAGGATCGCCAGCAACACATATGCGACACGTTTGACGCTGCTTACATTCCTTGCGGGCCGCGATTCATCGCCGCCACGCCGGTGCGGCATATCTCGACCAGGCCGAGCGGCTTCATGATGGCGATGAACTGGTCGATCTTGGAGCCCTTGCCGGTGATCTCGAAAATGAAATGCTCGGTGTTGGCGTCGATAACGCTGGCGCGGAAGGCATCGGCCAGCCTCAGCGCCTCGACGCGGCCCTCGCCGGTGCCGGCCACTTTCACCAGCGCGAGTTCCCGCTCCAGCGGCCGTTCCTGGCCGAGTTCATGCGAGCGCACGGTGAGGTCGACGACACGGTGCACCGGCACGATGCGCTCGAGCTGGTGCTTGATCTGCTCCAGCACATGCGGCGTGCCGCGCGTCACGATGGTGATGCGTGACAGATGCTTCTCATGCTCGGTTTCGGAAACGGTCAGGCTCTCGATATTGTAGCCGCGTCCGGAAAACAGGCCGATGACCCGGGCAAGCACGCCCGGTTCATTGTCGACCAGCACGGACAGCGTGTGAGTCTCCGGCTTTTCAGTTTCCTTGGCGATGAAGTAGGCCGAGCCGGTCGGTTGAAGCTGCGCGTTCATGACATGGTTCTCGATTTCAAACTTTGAGCTGTTTTTCTGTTTCCGCACGGCTTCTTCCGACAGCCCTGCCTCGGCTCGGGCGTTAGGCCTACACCAGTTCCCTGCCCTTGGCGTCGATGGCGTTGGCCACCGCCTCGTCGGTCGCCTCGTCCGGCAGCAGCATCTCGTTATGCGCCTTGCCCGACGGGATCATCGGGAAGCAGTTGGCAAGTGTGGCGACCCGACAGTCGAAGATCACCGGCTTTTTCACCGAGATCATCTCCTTGATGGCGTCGTCCAGCTCGTCCGGCTTCTCGCAGCGGATGCCATGGCCGCCATAGGCTTCGGCAAGCTTGACGAAATCCGGCATCGCCTCGGTGTAGGAATGCGACAGCCGGTTGCCGTGCAGAAGCTGCTGCCACTGCCGCACCATGCCCATGTACTGATTGTTGAGGATGAAGATCTTGATTGGCGCCTCGTGTTGCACCGCGGCGCTCATCTCCTGCATCGTCATCTGCACCGAGGCGTCGCCGGCAATGTCGATGACCAGCGCATCCGGGTGCGCAATCTGCACGCCGAACGCCGCCGGCAGGCCGTAGCCCATCGTGCCGAGCCCGCCGGAGGTCATCCAGCGGTTCGGCTTCTCGAAATGATAGTGCTGCGCCGCCCACATCTGGTGCTGGCCGACCTCGGTGGTGATGTAGGTGTCCATGTCCTTGGTCAGCGCATAGAGCCGCTGCACGGCATATTGCGGCATGATGACGTCGTGGTTCATCTTGTAGGCGAGCGAATCCCGAGCCCGCCATTTCGCGATTTGCTCCCACCACGGGTGCAGCGCCTTCTTGTCGGCCCTGGCGGTCGCCCGCCACAGCCGCACCAGATCCTCCAGCACCCGGCCGACATCGCCGATAATGGGCACATCGGTGTGGACGTTCTTGTTGATCGATGACGGATCGATGTCGATATGGATTTTTTTCGAGTTCGGCGAGAATGCGGTGAGCCGGCCGGTGATGCGGTCGTCGAAGCGCGCGCCGATGCAGACCATGACGTCGCAATCATGCATCGCCATGTTGGCTTCATAGGTGCCGTGCATGCCGAGCATGCCCATCCAGTTCTTGCCCGAAGCCGGATAGGCGCCAAGGCCCATCAGCGTCGACGTAATGGGAAAGCCGGTCAGATCGACCAGTTCGCGCAGCAAGTGGCTGGCTTCCGGGCCGGAATTGATGACACCGCCGCCGGTATAGAGGATCGGCCTTTTCGCGTTGGCCATCAGCTCGACCGCCGCCTTGATCTTGTCCAGGTCGCCCTGGACCTTAGGCTGATAGCTCGTGCGCGGCGCCGTCTGTGGCGGCACATAGATGCCCTTGGCGAACTGCACGTCCTTCGGGATATCGACGACGACCGGACCGGGGCGTCCTGTCGTCGCGACGTGAAAAGCCTCATGGATGATCGCCGCGAGCTCGTTGACATCCTTCACCAGCCAATTGTGCTTGGTGCAGGGCCGCGTGATGCCGATCGTGTCGCACTCCTGGAACGCATCCGAGCCGATCAGCGAGGTCGGCACCTGACCGGTCAGGCAGACCAGCGGGATCGAATCCATCAGCGCATCCTGCAGCGGCGTGACCGCGTTGGTGGCGCCCGGCCCCGATGTCACCAGCATGACGCCGGCCTTGCCGGTCGAGCGCGCATAGCCCTCCGCCGCATGACCGGCGCCTTGCTCGTGACGGACGAGAATGTGCTCGACCTCGACCTGTTGGAAGATTTCATCATAGATCGGGAGAACCGCGCCGCCCGGATAGCCGAAAACATGCTTGACGCCGTTGTCCTTCAGCGCCTGCACCACCATTTCGGCGCCGGTCATTTCGGCTCTTGGCATCTCGCGCCGCTCGTTTTGTCCACTGCTCATCGGTCTGGTCCCGTACTGTCCGCCATCGGGCGATTGCTGATCGTTTAGTCGTTGTTCGGGCAATAAAAAAGGCCCCCGAGGGAGCCTGTGTCTGCGCATGGGGGGTTTTCGCCCGGCGGTTACACCGCCTTGCCCACACGCTTTCCTACTACGAGAATGAGTGCCGTTTTCATGGTGGCGGACAATAGAATTGGTTTTGCGCCGCTGTCAACGGCGAATATGAAAGACGCCGGACGGTTCGGGCCAGTTGACGGGGCCAGGCAGCTCGGTTGCCACCCATCGCGTTGAACCACCGTTCCGTATGACCACCAGCCGGATCAGTTTCCGCAGTGATCCCGATAAGCCATTGAAACCGCGCCAAACTATTTGACGACGTGACGCGGCACACAGTTTGCCGCGATACTCCGGTCGACCGGCCTGGGAGGGTCCGGCAAGCCGCGAGGACGACCAGCACTTCACGGGAGGAATTTGATGCTCGACAAGGCCCCAGCCAAGAAACTATCCGACGTGCTCGACCAATTCAGTGCAGCGCTCGCCGCCGGCGACGTCGGCAAGGCGGTCGGGTGCTTTCAGGAAGACTGCTACTGGCGCGATCTGGTGACCTTCACCTGGAACATCAAGACCATGGAAGGTCGCGACCAGGTGCGCGATATGCTGATGAGCCAGTTGGCGAAGATAAAGCCATCGAATTGGGCGCTTGCGAAGGGCGAAGACGCCACAGAGAGCGACGGGCTGCTCGAAGGTTGGATCAGTTTCGAAACCGAGGTTGCGCGCGGCTTCGGCCATATCAGGCTGAAGAACAGCAAGATCTGGACGCTGCTCACCACCATGGTCGAGCTGAAGGGTCATGAGGAACCCGCCGGCTTCGCCCGGCCGTTGGGCGCCAAGCACGGTCACGGCAAAAACCGGCCGACCTGGAAGGAGGAGCGTGAAAAAGAAGCCGCCGACCTCGGCTTTGTCAGTCAGCCCAACACGCTGATCATCGGCGGCGGCCAGGGCGGCATCGCGCTCGGTGCCCGGCTGCGGCAGCTCGGCGTGCCGACCATCATCGTCGAGAAGAACCAGCGTGCCGGCGATTCATGGCGCAAGCGTTACAAGTCGCTCTGCCTGCATGATCCGGTCTGGTACGACCATCTACCCTATATCGACTTTCCTCGGAACTGGCCGGTGTTCTCGCCCAAGGACAAGATCGGCGACTGGCTGGAAATGTACACCAAGGTCATGGAGCTGAACTATTGGTCCTCCACTGAGGCCAAGAGCGCCACCTATGACGATCCGAAGAAGGAATGGACGGTCGTCGTCCATCGCGACGGCAAGGACATCACGCTGAAGCCGAAGCAGCTGGTACTGGCCACCGGCATGTCGGGCCGCCCCAACATCCCGCAGTTCAAAGGCATGGAGAATTTCAAGGGCGATCAGCACCATTCCTCGAAACATCCCGGTCCAGACAGCTACGTTGGCAAGAAAGTCGTCGTCATCGGGTCGAACAATTCCGCGCATGATATCTGCGCCGCACTCTGGGAAGCCGGCGTCGACGTCACCATGGTGCAGCGCTCGACCACGCACATCGTCAAATCCGACACGCTGATGGATATCGGGCTCGGCGCGCTCTATTCGGAGCAGGCCGTGCAAAACGGCATGACCACGGCCAAGGCCGATCTCATCTTCGCCTCGCTGCCCTACAAGATCCTGCACGAATTCCAGATTCCGCTTTACGAGAAGATGAAGGAGCGTGATGCCGCCTTCTACGAGGGCCTGGAAAGAGCTGGCTTCATGCTCGACTGGGGTGACGACGGCTCGGGCCTGTTCATGAAGTACCTCAGGCGCGGTTCCGGCTACTATATCGATATCGGCGCCTCCCAGCTGATCATCGACGGCGCCATCAAGCTGAAGAGCGGCGTCGACGTGACCGAGATCAAGGAACATTCGATCCTGCTCAGCGACGGCACCGAGCTGCCGGCCGACGTCGTCGTCTATGCCACCGGCTACGGTTCGATGAACGGCTGGGCGGCGGAGCTGATCTCGAAAGAGGTCGCCGACAATGTCGGCAAGTGCTGGGGCCTCGGCTCGAACACCACCAAGGATCCCGGTCCCTGGGAAGGCGAGCAGCGCAACATGTGGAAGCCGACTCAACAGGAAGCGCTCTGGTTCCATGGCGGCAATCTGCACCAGTCACGCCACTATTCACAATTCCTGTCGCTGCAGTTGAAAGCCCGGCACGAGGGCATCGCGACGCCGGTCTATGGGCTGCAGGAGGTGCATCACGCGGGATAGAGATTCGAGGCTGTCACCGGGACTGGCCGATGCCGATCGGTTCAATTTTCGCGACCAGCTTAATGGTCCCTACACCATCCGACCTCACCCCACCTTAACCCAGTCGCCGTAAGGTCGATCGCCTTGGGGAAAATGGGAAAGGGAAATGGGGAACAGCCTGTCCATGTTCGTCGACCGCGACGCCTCCGTTGGAGAGCCGACATTGCAGGAGCGCCGCAAGGCGGAGCAGAGCGACAAGCGCGTTCTGGGCAATGTCGTCCAGTGCGACGGCGCGCGCGCCACCATCAGCGCCCATGCCGCCGATATCGTAGGCACGGTCACCGGCCATTGGAGCGTCGGCAAGATGATCTCCATCAACCTTGGCAACACGCGGACCGTCGGGCTGGTCTACGCGGTCGGCAAGTCGGATCGCGCCTGGCACGATGAGGGCCAGAACCCGATCGAGGTCAGTATCGAGCTCATCGGCGAGGTGCGCGACGGCGCCGAGCCCGGCGCCAAACCGATTTTCGACCGCGGCATCACCACCTATCCGCATATCGGCGCCATCGCCCACCGCATCCGCAGCCGCGACCTGCAGGCGGTCTATGACCTCGCCGGGCGTCACTCGATCACCATCGGCACATTGTCACAGGATGAGGCGATCGACGCCAACATAGCTATCGACGACACGCTGGCGCGCCATTTCGCCATTGTCGGCACCACCGGCGTCGGCAAATCCACCGCCGTCTCGCTGCTTTTGCGCAAGTCGATCGCCGCTCGACCCGACCTGCGCGTTCTCATCCTCGATCCGCACAACGAGTTCGCCGCGTCCTTGCCAGAGCACTGCGTCAGGGTCAATTCGGCGACCCTGGACCTGCCTTTCTGGATGTTCAGGCTCGAGGAGTTTGCTGAAGTGCTGTTTCGCGGTCGAGAGACCGTGCCGGAAGAGGTGGACGCCTTGCGCGATCTCATTCCCGCGGCCAAAAATCTTTATCGCAACCCGAATTCGGGCACTTATCTCAGGCGCGGCAGCGATGCGCTGACCGCGGACACGCCGGTGCCCTATCGCATTGTCGATCTCATCAAGCAGATCGATGAGCGCATGGGACTTCTGGAAAGCAAGAACGACCGTCCCACCCTCAAATCGCTGAAGACGCGCATCGAATCGGCAGCCTCGGATCCGCGCTACCGCTTCATGTTCAACTCGCGGCTGATCGAGGACACCATCCACGAGACGATCGGCAATATTTTCCGCGTGCCGCATCACGGCCGCCCGGTGACCTGCTTCGAGATGGCAGGCATGCCTTCGGAAGTGGTCAATTCCGTCTGCTCGGTGCTGGCGCGTCTGGCCTTCGATCTGGCGCTGTGGAGCGAAGGCCGGCTGCGGCTGCTTTTGCTGTGCGAGGAAGCGCACCGCTACATGCCGGCCGATCCGCGCCTGGGTTTCGCGCCGACCCGGCACGCGCTGTCGCGCATCGCCAAGGAAGGCCGCAAATATGGTTGTTATCTCGGCATCGTCACCCAGCGCCCGGGCGAACTCGACCCCACCATCCTGTCGCAGTGCTCGACCTTTTTTGCGATGCGGCTCGCCAACGAGCAGGACCAGGCGATTATCCGCTCGGCGATCGCCGATTCCTCGGCCTCGACACTGGCATTCCTGTCTTCGATGGGCCAGCGCGAAGCCATCGCCTTTGGTGAAGGCGTGGCGACGACCATGCGAATGAAATTCGAAAAAATGTCCGAGGGTCTGATCCCGGGCACCGCCAAGCGCGAGGAAGCCTTGCCGTCCGAGCTTGGCAATGATGTCGATCTGGCGGCGATCGTCGAAAGGCTGCGTAACGTGCCAAAACCGCAGCAGGCGATGGCCTTCGCCGAAGTCGTGGATTCGAGCCGGCAGGCCGGCGATCCCGACTATCGCAAGCCGCCCCTCCCGCGCGTCCAACCCGACGACGATTTCGACATGCGCTATGGCCTCAGGCCGACAACCTTCGGCCTGCGCCCGCAGAACGATTGAAGCGGCCAGTCCAAAAAAGGGCGAGAAGGGCTCGGAAGCCGGCGCCAGGCGTCTAAAGACGTTCTTCGAAAAATTCCGGTGTAATGTTCCGGCCGCGATAAAAAATGCCCAAAATCAGCACCCGCTCGCCGTCGACGGCGAAAGCGATGCTGACGGTGCGCCGGTAGCCGATAAGGGCAGACCAGGCATGAAATCCAACCGCTCGGTGCCCCGTTGCGGGAACGTCGAGAGCCCGAGGCAATGGTCGCGGACACCGGCAACGAAATTCCAGGCGATGGTGGGCGAGGCTCGTTCCGCGATATCGTCATAGAGCCCTTGTAGCTCTGCCTCCGCGCTGGGATGAAAGACAATTTGATAGTCCATCCCCTATTTGGATTTCGCCAGGTTTGCGCGGTGACGCGCTTCCAATCTGGAAAAGACCGTGTCGGCCGGGATGCCCTTCGTCCGATCTTGCTGGAACTCGGCCAAGCGGGAAGGTATTTCCTCACGGAGCCACTTCTCGCGCTCCGCCTCGAAATCCTCGAGCATGCGCAGGCCCGCACGCACAACCTCGCTGGCATTGTTGTAGCGGCCGGATTCGAGCTGCTTCCTGATGAAATTCTCGTAGTGATCATTCAGAGCGTAATTTGGCATGGCGGCATCCTATCGAGATAAATAGGTTGACAGCACAATATAGCAATAGATGTCAACTATTGACAATGCTCGAGATTTCGCCAAGGGGCATCTGAGGAATTTTGGGATTTCAGGCGCAGACGCGGTTGCGGCCTTGCCTCTTGGCCTCGTAGAGCTGGCGGTCGGCGCGGCGATAGAATTCTTCGGCGGTTTCCTTGCGATCCCAGATGGCAAGACCGACGCTGGTGGTGATCTTCAGCCGGACATTGCCCGATAGTATCGACATGTTGGCGATCGCCTTGCGGATGCGCTCAGCGAACCTGGACAGCAGTTCGGCATCCATGTTGGGGGTGACCACCGCGAACTCCTCACCACCTAGACGCGCCACCACGTCGTGATAACGCGTGATGTCCTTGAGACAATTGGCGACCGCCCGCAACACCTCGTCACCGACGTCATGACCGTGGGTGTCGTTGACCTGCTTGAAATGGTCGAGATCAAGGATCATCAGCCCGACCGGCTTGTCGATGCGACGAAATTCCTCGAGATATTCCTTCAGTGCATCGTCGAAATAGCGCCGGTTCTGCATGCCGGTCAGGCCGTCGGTCAGCGCCGCATGCTCCAGCGTTTCCGAACGGGCGCTGAGCGAAACCGTCATGGCGCGCAGCTTGCCTTCTTCCGTCGCCTGCTTGCGGATCAGCGGGTAGATGAAGAAAATACCGAAGAACAGGGCAGTCGCCAAAAGAACGCCGGTCCCAAACAACAGCTTGTTGAGATAAACGACCTTCTCAATCCCGGCAGGCGTAGTGATCTCCGCCGCGAGCGCCTGCAGAAGCCCATAGGCGTGAAGCGTCACCAGGCCGGCGGCCAGGATCACGAAGATGAAGACGAAAAAGGCTGATTCCGCCTTGTGAAAACGCATCTGCTCGCCGTTGCAAAACCCCAAAGACGTTTATGGCATCGACGGCCTTACGGAGGGTTAATTAGGACAACTTCAACGGGAAGTCTTCCCTTAAAGTCAACTTTTCAGGTTGCACTAGAAAAGGTATCCAGGATCGTGGATTCCAAACGATCACCAGGGCGCAATCTCAGCCATTCCGGACCCAATTGATGCCTGAACCAGGTCGCCTGGCGCTTGGCATATTGTCGCGTCGCGATCTTCGCGCGCTCGATCGCTTCGGGAAAACTCAACTCGCCGGCCATTGCGGCCTGGAGGTCGCGAACGCCGATGGCTTTCATCGCCGGCAAGTCGGGATCGAGGCCAAGCTCTGCCAGCCGCCTGACCTCGTCGAGAGCGCCGTTCTCCAGCATGCGGTCGAACCGCGCCTCGATCCGCTTCACCAGTTCCGCTCGGTCGGGCTCGATCACAAAGAAGCGCGGGCTGGCCCTGTCGATCAAAGGACGGCCGCGCGCCGCCTGCCATTCCAGGACGGAACGGCCCGATGCGTCGAGCACCTCCAGCGCCCGCACGATGCGCTGGCCGTCGGTCGGCTTCAGCATCATGCCGGCTGCAGAATCCTCACGCAGCAGGATGCGGTGCAGCTCGGCTGCGCCCAGTTCCTGGAGTTCGTAGCGCCAGCGATCACGGATCGACTGCGGAATGTCGGGCATTTCCGAAATGCCTTCCGCAAGCGCCCGGAAATAAAGCCCGGTACCGCCGACGAAAATCACCGGCCCTTCGAGGAACGCACCGTCGTCGATGAGTTTCATCACGTCGCGCAGCCAGGCGCCGGTGGAATAGGCGGTGGAGGGATGGACATGCCCGTAGAGGAAATGCGGGACGCGAGCGAGTTCGGCAGCAGTCGGCCGCGCCGTCAGCACGCCGAGCACCGAATAGACTTGCATGGAATCGGTGTTGACGATGACGCCGCCGTTGCGCTCGGCGAGTTCGAGCGCAAGGGCGGACTTGCCGCTGGCGGTCGGCCCGGCTATCAGGATCGCGTTTTTAACGCGGCCCTCGCCCGCCTGCCCGCCGGAATTTTTTATGCCGCTGATCGCCACGCTTGTATCCCATCCCGCCGGCCGCGCATTGTCGCCGGCGCTTGCGAATATGGCGTCACGGTCGGTCGGCGCAAGCACTGTTCGCTGGCTGGCCGAAGGCATCGCCTGCGAATTCGCTCTGCCCGAGACGGCCGGAGCCGCTGAAACGACCGCCAGCCTGCGCACCGTGCTTGCACCCGAACCGGTTGACGTGATCGTTCAGCGGCCCGAGGGAAGGCGGAAGAAAATCCTTATCGCCGATATGGATTCGACTGTTATCGACCAGGAGTGCATCGACGAACTCGCCGACGAGATCGGCGTCAAGGATTACGTCGCCGCCATCACGGCGCGATCGATGAATGGCGAGATCGCTTTCGAGCCGGCCTTGCGCGAGCGGGTCGCGCTGCTGAAAGGCCTCGACACTGCCGTGGTCGACCGCATCATCGCCAATCGCCTGACGCTGGCTTCCGGTGGCCGCGCGCTTGTCCAGACCATGCGGGCCAATGGAGCGTGGACTGCACTCGTGTCGGGTGGCTTCAACGTCTTCACCTCACGCATCGCCGCCATGCTCGGCTTTCAGGAGAACCGCGCCAACCGCCTGATCGAGCAGGATGGCCGCTTCACCGGGCTGGTCGCCGAGCCGATCCTGGGGCGTGCCGCCAAGGCCGATGCGCTGCTCGAGATTTCGGCGCGCCTCGGGCTGACGACCGCCGACGCCATTGCTGTCGGCGATGGCGCCAACGACCTCGACATGATCCGTCTTGCCGGAACCGGTGTGGCGCTTCATGCCAAGCAGGTCGTGGCGGCGGAGGCAAAATTCCGCATCGACCATGGCGACCTGACCGCGCTTCTCTATCTGCAGGGCTACCGGCGGGAGGAGTTCGTGGAGTGACGCCGATCCGCACCGAGCGCCTGATCCTGCGCAACTGGGAGGATGGCGACCGCGACCTCTTCTACCGCATCAACTCCGACGAGCGCGTCATGGAATTCTTTCCGTTTCGCCGCGACCGCGCGCAGGCCGACGCCAAGATGGACGAGTTCCGCGCCCGGATTGCCGAGGATGGCTACGGTTTCGCGGCCGCCGAGATAATTGAAACGCGCCAATGCATCGGCTTCGTCGGCCTCCTCGACACCGATCATTTGCCCTTCCTGCCGGCCGGCACCGTCGAGATCGGCTGGCGCCTGGCGCCCGAATTCTGGGGCCATGGCTATGTCACCGAGGCAGCCGAAGCCTGGCTCGCCTATGGTTTCGAAACCCTTGGTCTCGAGGAAATCGTATCCTTTGCCGTGAAGGACAATAGCCGGTCCACCGCCGTCATGGAACGCCTGGGCATGACCGCCGACCCGGCCAGCGATTTCGACCACCCCGGCATTCCGGACAGCCACGCCATGCTCAAGCGGCATGTTTTCTACCGGCTGACAGGCAAGGATTGGCAAGCAAGAAAAAAGGCGGCTCGCTAGCCGCCCTTTTCCCTCAAAATCAAAGTGTTGCGCCTTTACCGGACTCAATCCATCCGGATCGTCACAAACCGCAATTCGCCGCTCTTCGACGCCAGCATTAGCAGGGCATTCTTGCGTCCCTGCTCCTTCAACGCAGCAATCCGGTCCATGACATCCTTGGGCGTGGCGACCGATTCCTGCGCGATCTCGGTGATCACCTCGCCGGCCTGGATGCCGCGTTCGGCAGCGGCCGAATCCTTGGCGACGTCGGTGATGACGACGCCGGAGACTTCGGCGGCAATGCCAAATTTCGTCCGCGTCTCGTCGTTGAGGTCGCCAACGGTCATGCCGAGCACGGACACCGTCGAAACGGCAGGCGCCTCGTCGCCAGTGTCCTTGTCGGTATTGCCATTCTCGCCGCTGGCAAGCTTTTCGCCATCTTCGAGCCGGCCAAGCGTCACCTTCACGGTCTGCTCGACGCCCTTGCGCACGATGACCACGTCGACAGCCTTGCCGACCGTGCTCTCCGCGACGACGCGCGGCAGGTCGCGCATTTCATTGACGTCCCTGCCGTCGAACTTGATGATGACGTCGCCCGCCAGGATGGTGCCGTTGTCGACAGGCCCGCCCTTGATGACGCCGGCGACCAGCGCGCCCTTGGCGGTCGCCATGCCGAGGCTCTCGGCAATGTCGTCCGTCACCGGCTGGATGCGCACGCCGAGCCAGCCGCGCCGCGTCTCGCCGAACTGACGGAGCTGGTCGACGACTCCCAACGCCAGCTGCGAGGGGATGGAAAAGCCGATGCCGATCGAGCCGCCGGACGGCGATATGATCGCCGTGTTGATGCCGATCACCTCGCCGGCGCTGTTGAACAGCGGCCCGCCGGAATTGCCGCGGTTGATCGCGGCATCGGTCTGGATGAAATCGTCATAAGGGCCGGAATTGATGTCGCGGTTGCGGGCCGAGACGATGCCGACCGTCACGGTGCCGCCGAGGCCGAACGGATTGCCGATCGCCATCACCCAGTCACCGACGCGCATTTTGCTGGAATCGCCGAATTTCACCGCCGTCAGCTTGTGCCCTTTCGGATCGACCTTCAGCACCGCCACGTCGGTCTTCGTGTCGGTGCCGACCAGCGTCGCCTTCAGCGTCACGCCGTCGGAGAAATTCACCTCGATGTCGTCGGCATCGGCGATCACGTGGTTATTCGTCACCACGATGCCTTGCTCCGCGTCGACCACGAAGCCTGAGCCCAGCGACTGCACCTTTTGCGAGGGGTTGCCCTGTTCGCCGGGACGGTTCTTGAAGAAATCGTCGAAGAAGTCCTGGAAGGGCGAGCCCTCCGGAAGCTGCGGCATCGGCACCGCGCCCGGGCCTTCCGTGCCCTTCACCCTCTGTGAGGTCGATATATTGACCACGGCGCCGAGCAGGCCCTGCGCAAGATCGGCGACCGAAGCCGGGCCGTCGTCGGCGGCCGCGGGCGTCACCAGCGACGGGACGCTAGCGGCGCCGATAAGAAGTGCTGCAGCACCCGCGGTGAACGTCCGCCTCGCCTCGCGCAAAAAGCTGTTGGATGTCATCGAGAAGTCTCCCGGTGTCTCTGAGAAGAAAAGCGCTCGCCGAAGACGCTGCGTCGCGCCCATGTTGGCAAGAAATACGGCACGTTTGCGGCTATGGCTATCGGCGGAGGATAAATCCTCCGTTATCCCGAAATCATCGTCATCCACCACGCACCAGCCAGACCACGCCGACACCAACCGCGATTGCAATCAGCCCGGCGATCCGCACCGTATTCTCCGGCATCGACAGAACCTCGCCGGCAAGTTTTTTGGCCAGGCCGGGAAAGCCGCCATAGACCAGGCCCTCGACGACGAGAACCAGGCCTATTGCCGCCAGAAAGTCCTGCACCGGCCGTTACTGGCCGGTGCCTGGCTGCGCTGTCGGTGCACCGGGTGCACGGGGCGCCGCTGCTGCACCAGGCGCTGCTGCTGCCGGGGTTTCCGCGCCGGCGGGATTGCGGAAGAAACGGAAGAACTCCGAATTCGGCGACAGCACCATCGTCGTCCCGGTATTGTCCAGCGCCGTGCCGTAGGCATTCATCGACCGGTAAAAGTCGAAGAAGGCTGGATCGCGCTGGTAGGCGTTCGCGAAAGTGGCGCTGCGTTGAGCTTCGCCCTCACCGCGCAGGATTTCAGACTCTCTCCGTGCCTCGGCGACGATCTCCACCACTTCGCGGTCGGCGCGCGCCCTGATGCGCTGCGCCGCCTCGTTGCCGCGCGCCCGCAGCCGCTCGGCTTCGGCCAGACGCTCAGCCTTCATGCGGTCATATGTCTGTTGCGAGACTTCCGCCGTCAAATCGGTCCGGCGAATGCGGACATCCTCGATCTGCAGGCCGAGCGACGTGGCGTCGGGCCTCAGCTGATCGCGCACTTCGCGCATCATCACGGCTCGCTCTTCCGAGAGCGCCGCCTCGAAGTCGCGCAGACCGTAGACACGGCGCAAGGCGGCGTCGAGACGCGTCCTCAAGCGTGCCTCGGCCAGCTCGATCTGGCCGGACACCGCGGAGCGGAACACGCGCGGATCCGAAATCCGATAAGCGATGAAGGCGTCGACCTCATAGAACTTGCCGCCCGAAACCTGGACCCGGATGTTGTCGAGGTCGAAGCGCAGCACCCTGTTTTCGATCAACTGCACGCTGTCGGCATCGAAGAAGGCGAACGGCGCCTTGAAATAGATGCCCGGCTGGCTCTTGACGTCGACGATCTCGCCGAACCTGAGCACCAGTGCCTGCTGGCGCGCATTGACAACGAAGACCGATGAATAGAGCAGGAACAGGACGACCGCGGCGATGACCGCGATGATGGGAAGACGGTTGGCCATCACTGGTTTCCTCCCAGCACCGGCGCCCGCCCCCGCCCCCGCGCCGGCGGCAGCAAATCCCGCACCGGCCGAAATGGGGCCCCCCCAGGGGCCCCGGCGTTGGGGATAAATAACATTCAGGAAAACCAAAAAAA